>SOKG01000196.1 GCA_004376205.1 Dehalococcoidia bacterium
ATGGCGTCGATGCGTTGGAAAGCGGATAGCTTGCTGTCGGGTGTGAACACCTTCTTGGGCCTGGGGCGCGGAGGTGAGATGCCCAAAATCTTCGGCGCACTCTCTATCCTCAGCGACCCTCGCCGCATGCCCAGAGCCTGAAGATCGATAGAGGGGATCTCCCTCACTAAGGCTTCAATATAGCAGGGCAGGGAAGGATAGCGGGGCTCATTCAGTGATGCGTCAACGGTGAAGAGGGCAGGCAAGGGGCACTCTACCACCTCCCGCTTGCCCCGTTCCAGCTTGCGCTGCACCGTGGCGCTGCGTCCATCAGGCCCCATCTTCAGCTCGGTAACGCCGCATACCTGGGGCAAGCCAAGCAACTCCGCTATAGCAGCGCAGACACACCATTATTAGTCGTATTAGCTATCTCTACAATACAAAGGAGACAGGCGCCATAAGGACTAAGTGCTTCATGATAGCAAAGCGTAGGTATCTCGATGCCTGCGCTTCGCGCTGCCTCCAGCACGCTCATGCCCTCTTTGGCCTTGACCTCTGTGCCATCAATGTATAAGGTGATTTCCTTCACTGCTTATGCCTCGTTTCAAGGCGGGCTCTGCACTTGGTGCCTTGGTCTGATCAATGCCGGATATCGGGGGAAATCAGCGCCCTACAAACCCCTGTTGGGCAGCGTTTCTCCTTAATATGTGCCTCGTACTCCTCTCCAAAATAGCGTAGCGTAGTTAAGACCGGGTTAGGCGCAGTTCCTCCTAAGGCACAAAGTGAAGTGTCCCTAACCACCTCCGCCAGTTCCTGCAGCAACTCGATGTCGCTCTCTTTCCCCCTGCCTTCGGTGATATCGGAGAGAATCTCAATCATCCGCTTGATGCCTTCGCGGCATGGAATGCACATGCCACAGGACCCTTGGCTAAGAAAGTTGAGAAAGTACCTGGCCAAATCCACCATACAAGTATCTTCGTCGATCACAATCAGGCCGCCAGATCCCATCATGGAACCAACCTTGGTCAGCTCGCCAAAATCGACCGGGAGGTGGAGGAGTTCTTCGGGGATACAGCCACCGGATGGCCCACCGCTCTGCACCGCCTTGAATTTCTTCCCGCGGGGGATGCCTCCGCCGATATTGTAGATAATATCCCTTAGCGTGACGCCCATGGGCACTTCCACCAAACCGGTATTGTTTACCTTACCGACCAAGGAGAGTATCTTTGTTCCCTTGCTCCGCTCCGTGCCAATGCTGACGTACCAATCGGCACCATTGTTGATGATGAGGGGCACATTGGCCCAGGTCTCCACATTATTTATATTTGTCGGCTTGCCCCACAGGCCGCTCACCGCTGGATATGGCTGCCTCGGGCCATTTTTTGTGGTTCAGTAGGTGATGGAAGTAGAGGCCGCCTTGATATCCCTCTTGGATGAAGAGGCGCAGGGGATCGTGCTGACGGCTCTGCGAGGTGTCGCCCGCGGGGTGAGCAGGATGAAGATAGGGAAGGCTTCAATGGGCGTCTTCCTGAGTCAGGGCTGTTTGGTAGCGTGCCAATACTAGGAACCCCGCCTTTATAGAGGGGTGCTCTTGACTAAGAAGCGAGCCCTATAGTAGCATGGCATTGGCCGAAAAAGGGCTGAATTTGTGCCCGAGGACGAGCAGTATGGATCAGTTAGGGCCCACCGTTCCCTTTTATATCACCGTGCTACTGTGGATGGCGAGGACTGTATTCTTCGCTTTTGTATGCGCTTTTCTAGTTTGGCTGGGAATTCGGGTGCTTGATGTCTTAACCCCCCGTATCCACGAGCGCCAAAAGATAGGGGAAAACCCCGTCTCCATAGGTCTATTCATAGGCGGCTTCTTCATTTTTATGGGACTGGTTATCCACGGGGTAGCCACCGGCCCGGTGTTGGTTGGCGCTTCGGCAGTGGAAAGCGTGTTCAACCCAACTAGGCTGGGGCTCTTAGGGGTGAGCTTCTTTCTGAGCCTGCTCTTGGGAATAGCATTGTTTAACATCCTTGACTGGCTGACCCCCAAGATACCATTCCGAGACATAAGGGAAACCCCAGTAGCGGTGGGTATTTATGTATTCGGATACATGGTCTTCTTTGGCTTGATACTCCACGCTGCTCTAACAACCCCCCTGTGAGTTGGCCTATGAGGAAGCTGGAGATTGTGCTAATTGTCTGCATAGTGGTGCTAGTCGAGGTTATGGCTATCTCCCTTTGCTTTGCTGACCCATCAAGCAACTTCTACCGGGAGGATCATAGTGTTTTTGACGATTGGGAAATATGCAGAACCGGGGCCCAGGGAGAGGATGGCTTTTTCCAGCTAACCGAAGAGGGCTTCCGACCGGTTATAGCTTTTGAAAGTTTGGGTGAGTACACCGATACAGCCTATAGTCTGGGTGAGGAATTCGCTGAGAAATACCCTGACACCTACCAGAGAGCAGAGCAGATCTTCTACTTCGTAAGGGACAGGGTGCAGTACCTGCCTGATACAGACCAATTCGGCTTCAGCGAGTTCGCCCAGAATGCGGACGAGCTGGCCAACACCATTCAGGAGCAGGGATTTGGCTCAGGTGACTGCGAGGATAGCGCCGTCCTTTTAGCGGTCATGTATAAGGGGGCGGGCTATCGCTCAGCCATTGTCTTGTCCTTAGACCCCGGCCATGCCGCCGCTATCGTATACCTGCCCGGCTATGAGAAGGCAAACGTGGTGCTGTCCTTGAATGGCGAGACGGGATGGATATGGGCTGAGGCTACAGGGAAGAATAACCCTTTTGGCTGGTTTCCTGAACAATTTGTGAGAGCAAATTTAGCAGCATATGAAATATCCGCTGAGCCAATACCTTTTGGGGAGCCACCCAGTGAGGCAGAACCAGCAGTTACCAAGGGCGGTGTTAATACCCTTATGATGTCCTCACCGTTCTTTATCGTAGTCGGCGCTATGTTGATTCTCTCCCTATTGAGGAGGAGGTCGTGAATCTAACGGCCCTGCTTCCCCAACTGAAGAGGCTAATAACTCCCGTCGTAGGCCTCCAGCAATTGGGTGCCGCGGCTTTTGTTAAAGAATATGTAGAAAAGGGGCTGCTGGGAACCCCATAGTTTCAGAGGGAGGTGAGAAATATGGATGAAGCAACAAAGGCACTGTTGAGGCAAGCTGTTGGCATAACCGATGAAGACTTGGCCAAGGTCACACGGAATATAGAGAAGGTATTCTCTAATGTTTCGCGGGCGCTGGAATATAAGACAGTGGCTGAGGTTACGTCCTCCAAGTACTGCTTCGCGGGTATCAAAGTAGGAGACAAGATCGTATTTAGCCCCTTCTTGAACCCGCAGGAGACCACCTGTACCCTTTGCCCCAGGGCACTTCTCCCCGTGCTCATCGCTTTGCACTCGTTTTGGGAACGCGCCATCGAGGGGGTCGACCTCAATGATTCGGCTTTTGGTGCAATCGCCGGATGCTTGGACCCAGGGCTGGAGTACGGAGGTCTGGGGCATGTAACCTTCAAGCTCTACGCTGAGAAGGTCGGTTAGTATAGTAGCGGAGATTTGACGCGGCAAACAGGCTCCTGTCAAATTTATGGTTTGGTACTGTGGGATCCCAACAGCCCCCGGGGTATGTTAGCCCTGTTCCTCATATCCCCGGATCTAGTTGACGCGAAATTTAAGATCCTACTTGAGCGAACTCTTGGCTTCCCAGAGCGATAGCTCGCTATACTAGGCTCCTTGGCCGATACTGGATCGCCTCGGCGAGGTGGCTGGCACTGATGGTTTGGGCATCGGTGAGGTCGGCGATGGTGCGGGCAAGTTTGAGGATGCGGTGAAAAGCACGGGCAGAAAGGGCCAATTGCTTCATCGCTGCCCGGAGCAGGCCCTGAGCCTCCGCTCCCACCTGGCAGAACTCCCTTACCTCCACGGGGGTCATCTCCGCATTGCAGGTGAGCTTTGCCCCTTGAAACCTCTCTTGTTGAATATGGCGTGCCCTCTCCACTCTTAGGCGAACCGCATCCGAGCCCTCCCCCAGCCTCTCCTCCGTCAGTTTCTCATACTCGATGCGAGGAACCTGGACAAATATATCGATGCGGTCGAGAAGAGGACCACTGATTCGCTTCTGGTAGCGTGAGATCAGGCTTGGGGAGCAGGTGCATTCCTTAACCGGGTCGCCATAGTAGCCACAAGGACAGGGATTCATCGCTGCCACCATCATGAAGTTTGCCGGAAAGGTGACGCTGCCCTGGGCGCGGCTGATGGTGACCACTTTGTCCTCAATGGGCTGGCGCAACACCTCAAGCACAGCGTGCCCAAATTCGGGGAACTCGTCGAGAAAGAGGACACCACGATGGCTGAGGCTGATCTCCCCCGGCCTCGGCCAGCGTCCCCCGCCAACAAGCCCGGCATGGGAGATGGTGTAATGGGGAGACCTGAAGGGGCGCTGTAAGATTAATGGGGTATCTGATGGCAAAAGACCGCTCACACTATAGATCTTGGTCACCTCCAGCGCCTCCGCCATGGTCATTTTGGGAAGTATCGAGGGGAGGGAGCGTGCCAGGAGGGTCTTGCCGCTCCCCGGGGGACCGCTCATCACCAGGTTGTGCCCACCAGCGGCGGCCACCTCCAGCGCTCGCTTCACATGCTCCTGCCCCTTTATGTGAGCAAGGTCCATCGCCGACCAGCCCGCTTGCACCACACCTTCTAAGCTACCCTCAGGGTGGTAATCTGGGATGGTGGCGGCACCGCAAAGGTGTGACACCAGCTCAGCAAGGGAGTTCACCGGGATGATCCTGACCCCTTCCACCAGCGAGGCTTCCCTGGCATCGGCGGCGGGGACAAAAAGGGTTGACAGCCCCTTCTCCTTAGCAAGGGCAACCATTGGAAGGATGCCGTGGGTGTGGCGCAGGCTGCCATCGAGGGATAGTTCCCCCAGGAAAAGCGTCTCTGCTATCTCGGCGGATAGCTGCTCTGAGCTGAGCAGGATGCCCACAGCGATAGGGAGGTCATAGGCGGGGCCTTCCTTTTTCAGGTCGGCGGGGGCTAGGTTCACCGTGATCCGCTTCATGGGGAAGGCGCAGCCTGAGTTCCTGATGGCGGCACGCACCCTCTCCCTTGCCTCCTGCACCGCAGCATCGGGGAGCCCGACAATGGTCATCGTGGGTAAGCCAGCCGAAATATCAACCTCCACATCAACAATCTGAGCATCAAGACCCACCACTGCGGCACTATTTACCTTCGCTAGCATCCCGAGGTCGTGTTCCTTTCACCCTATCGACTTGCAGCGGCAATTATACTACACGGAAGCTCATGGCTTCAAGGCATGCCTATTCTGCCACTGAGGAGGAGCAACGCCCAGGTAGCGGTTGACCACTTTGCAGCATGGATCGCTATGCGGAAGCTGAGGACGCACTAAAGGTGGCAAGCTGGCTAAAGGACGCGTGGGAAATCATAAACAAATTAGAGCTTGTTCGGCGGTGCTCCGGCTCTACTCATCGTTCCAAGACGATCTGCGTACCGGGCTGCGGGACGACTACAGTCGTCTTTGGCCCTCGGAAGAAAGAGCCAATCATGTAGGCTTGGTTTGTCGAGGGATCATCCGTCTGCAGCGAGCCGTGCTGCACCACGAGGACACAAGGCTCAAGCTTCTGCGCCTGTCTCGTGGCAGCTTTAAGGGCGGAGTCCACGAACTGCTCTTTGGGCTTATTGATCTTCGCTATCCCGACCTGAATCCGCTTCGGGCTCGTCTTAAAGAGTGCGATGGGCTGCGGGTTATGGGTGCCGAAGAATTTCATGGCGGCCGCGTGTTCTTCTGGTTTGACCTCCCCCACCGACTGAATCCAAACGATGATGCCAAGCAAGTCATCGTACCGAAATGTCAGCTTACTCGCGCTGTCCATAGTTCAACTTCTCTTGCAGAATGCCGCGCTCACTGGCATGCGCTGTTTGTGTGTCCGGTATAGCATTTTGTTGTGCGGCATTCTGTTGCCGCACAAAGACTCCTTTTGGACAATGCTAATTCTACCACTGGTATCGCTGTGCTGCAATAAACACCCTGTTTGGAATAACCATTTGACCGCATAGATGTGGCTCAGGGCAACAAAATAGCGGATTGTGTAGTGCTTCCAGATGGGTAGGTTCAAGTTTGCTACTCTGTTATTCGAAGGAAGCGTGCGGAAAGAGTGGCAATCTCCCGTGGCAAGATGTTCCCTTCTTTCCCTGCACAACTTCATGCATTGCCTGAAGGATTGCTATTTGCCCTTCGCTGCGGCTTGCAGCACCTCAAGCGTTTCTGCGGCGGTCCTATTCCAGCTAAAGAGGGCAGCCCTCTCCACAGCTTTTCGGGAAAGCTCGGCGCGCAGCTCAGGGTTCTTGATGACTCGCAGCAAGGCCTCAGCAATCTCGTCAGTGTTGTTTGGGTCTACCAGGATTCCTGCATCGGCGACGACCTCTGGTAATGAAGACGCCTTGGCGGCAACCACAGGGGTCCCGCATGCCATTGCTTCCAGCGGCGGCAGTCCAAAACCTTCACTGAGCGACACGGTGACAAAGACACTGGCTCCGCTATACAGGTACGGCAGGTCGCGAAGGGGCACGTACCCGAGAAACACAACTCTATCTTCTAGCTTCAGTTCCTTGGCTAGGGCTTCAAGATACGCTGTGTATGGTGTGTGTCTCCCTTGCAAGACAAGCACGTGGGGTATTTCTGAAGCAATGAGTCCAAAGGCGCGGATGAGCCGGGCTAGGTTCTTGTGAGGCAGGATATTGCCGCAGTAGTGGATATAATGTCCGAGACCATATGAACTTCTCACGCCTCGGGTGTCATCACGGGGACGGAAAAGCTGTGTGTCATACCCCTCGTATATCACATGGATCTTCTCCGCCGGCAACCTGTAGAAGTTAACGAGGTCCTCCTTTGTGCTTCGTGAAACGGCGATGACCGCGCGTGAGCGCCGCAACGCCAGCGGCAAGAAGTAGCGAAAGAAAAGCAACTCGCTGGCATGCGGATGAAGGTCTGGGAACAGGAGGGGGGTGATGTCGTGCATGGTCACAACCTGAGGCACCGGGGGTAGCAACATGCCCTCCGAACCTGTGGAAAGCACCACGGACGCGTGGTCAAGCAGCGCTCTGAGTGGCAGGGACGTCTGCATCCATATGATGCGGCCCAAGAACCCCACAGTCCCCCGTGCCGGCCTGGTGAGCGAGCTCACCTTACGCAACTTTGCGGGGTCAACCGCGAAGGCAGGGGGGTATGAGGTGTAGACCAGCAGGTTGTCACACAACTTGGCCAGCTCGTTGACCAAGTTGACTGAGTAGACACCCACACCTGTGGGGCCCGGTTCAACAATAGGAGCACAAACAGCTATTGTCATGCTTGTAGAATCTCGACTCCGGGTCCTTTCCCGGTCAGACTCTAGTTAAGGGAACTGGCCCAGGACATCACGTCGTGCAAGTGAGCTCGAAGCACATCAAAGCCGAAGTACCGCTTCCCCACCATGGTATTGTGGTCAATGATGCTTCGGAACTTCTCAGGGCTCGTTAGAATTGTCATTATCTCGCGTGCCGCTCGAGTGAGCACTTCCAGGGGAGCCTGAACAAGCCCCACGGAGTCTCTCTCTGCGAGGAGTGTATCTCCAAGAGACACCACTCGAACGCCCTTCGGGGCAATATCCTCCTTGAAAACAGGATACTCAAACACTGCCACTGGCAGCCCGGCGGCGAATGCCTCGAGGAGCTGGTTTCCAAATCCTTCCCATCCCGTGGGGTAGAGAACGAAGTCAGCCATGGCATACAGATCGGGATACAAAGCGTAGAGCCCTTCATCTTCGGAACGATATGGGCGAACGTGGTCCCCCGCGTATCTCCAAGCGATCTTCAGCGTATCGAAAAGCTCAAAGAGCCTCCTTTGGTAGTCAACGAAAGCCCGCTCCGGTCGACCAGCGAGAACAAGCACTACCCGACTTTTCCTTGAGAATACCTCGCCATGGTAGAGCTTCTTCCCGACCATCTCCTGGCGTAGACTTTGCAGAACGGCGGTCAGGTGCCCCGCCAATTCCGTCTGCTTGTTAGGGACAATGCGGGCACCCACAAACAGAACCACATCATGCGGTTCAATACCATACTTCGCCCGAAGACGCGCTCGAATTCTCGCCTGTTCCCCGGGCTCAAGCCTTTGGTCAAAATCCATTGTGTCATGAATGACTTCGGCATCCACACCTTTCTCTCCAAGCGCTCTCTTGTTGCGCGTGTTGATCGTCCAGTGTCTGAGGTTAGGCATTCTTGGCGGATAATATCCCTCAAGCATCGACTTGGCGAAGTTGCAGGTTGGGGTGAATTCATAGGCCCCTTCGCTGAGAACATCGTGGTGGATTGCGGCACAAGGTATCTGGGTCTCTCGAAGTAGCTCAGTTAGACTCACCGTGGACACGGGATGGACAGGAAGGGACAATATGTTATGTATGAAGATCAGATGAGGCCCGAAATGCTCGATTACCTTGCCCAATTGGGGTTTCAGCTCTAGCACGGAGACATCAAAGGCGCCTCTGAGCTCAGCTTCGCTGGCAAAGTCCATCATCCCAGGCCCAAAGAGATTCCGAATCATCCTCGCCACTTCTTCACAGTCGAACTCCAGGGCAGATATGGGGAAGTCTGCCCAGTCGTATGCCGAGCAAATTGCCACCTCATGGCCCATCGCTTCAAGGAGAGCTTGACGTTTCCGCATCTCCAGGGAAACGCCGTCTGTGCCCGCTGAGTCGAGCGGGTCCACATTGGACCGCTTTTCTGGCAAGCGACTTGGCGGACCGGAACGAAAATCGACGATAAGCGATATCATGATATTGGATCCTTCAAGTTGGCTCATGCTGTCGTCTTCTTAGTATAAACGTTCCGGCTTGTCAAGACCAGCGTAGTTGTTGCTCAAGTTCTGCGTGAAGGTACCCCAGCTTTGCCACAGCCGAGGGTCCACAGGCGCAGTCTCCTAAAGTGTCTCTGCGCAGGATACAAATACAACGACGAGGGAGACGAGAGACGAAGCGAAGCCATAGTTAGTAATAAAAAAGGTGGCAGCTTAAGAAGGTTAGGGGCGTGCGAGTATGTCTCTATCTGCTGTTTCGCGGGTGGTCCAAATCCCTCATTGAAGCGCAATTCGAAGGAAGTGCGGTTTTTTCCCTTTCTTGGTAGGTCTACCTCTTAGCGCTACATTCACTAGGAGCCGCTTGCTGAACAGAAAGGCGGTTTGTTCATTCAGGTAGCCTGTTCTTTGTGCCTTGCTCCGACAGCAGCACCTCTGAAAGTCTCCCAGGCGGCATCTCCACACGGTAACCATTTTCGGCGAGCTTCTTGAGGAATATCTCCAGGCTTGCCAGGCTGTCCAGGTATCCCGCCGTCCCGATGTTCGCCTCTCCAGGGGGGTAATCGTAAAGGAGGATGGCGACTTTCTTATCCGAGTTTACCTTTTCCCTGAGGTTCACCCACCCCAGCGCCCGATCGACGAGCTTAGCTGCCCGTTCTGGAATAGACCTACCCTCCTTGACCTCTCCCTCGATGGACTCGTCCTTGCACAGTGAAGCCAGCCCGGAGACCATTATCGGTTCTATGCACCCGTCAAGCTCGGGCAGCACAGCTCCGAGCACCACCTCCAGGGGGTTAACCTTTGTTGAGCTCCTCCATTCCTCTATCTCCGTGCTGTAGAGATGAAAGCCTATGAGGACGGGAACGCTCAGCCTCTCAAGGAGTTCGTAGGTCGGTTCGGGTGCTCCCCCATATGGGCCACCGTGCAGCCTGAAGTACTGCAGGTTAACCAGCACGTCGATGGCAGGTGCGCCGCCCGAGATGAAGAACCTAAAGAGGCTTGCGAAGTACTTTGATTTTAGCATCTCTCGAATATCGCCAACTGGTATTTCTTCCTCCCCTTTATGCAGGGTTCTGACCACCTTTGGTATATCACAATAGGAACACCTGGCGTTGCACCTATAGGTGGAATCAAAGATCACTTCAACCACTCGCTTGCTCGATGTCTCTTGCATTGCGTGGACAACCTCCTCTTGGGCTATAAGTATATACAACACGGGACAGAAAGTCATGCCAAGGTATTGACAGAACAAACAAAAATGGTATCATAATAATGAACGTATGTCCATAAAACGACGCAGGAATTTAACCTATGCCGAGACCGACCAAATGGCGCCGAGTCGCTCTGATACCTGAGGTAAACTACTTCAAACCGGCGGGGATA
>SOKG01000030.1 GCA_004376205.1 Dehalococcoidia bacterium
CATTCGCGAGGAGCACTCCACGGCATGCTGCTCGCTCTTCATAGCGGAAATGAGCGTGTGCTGCAAGCCAGCCCCCTCGATGCTCTCGCCCCCGGTAAGGTAATCGCTTATCATCAGGTCGGCGATCCTCTCGCGGTGCCAGTCACCCTTATCCCAGTCTCTGTTGCTGAGTTCCATCAATACCTGCGAATGGCGCAGCTCCTCCTCTGCCAGCTCTTTGAGAAATACCTTGGCCCCGGGGTCATTGGTCTTGCTCTGTGCTGCCGAGTAGAACGCCTGAGAGGCAATCTCTTTGTATATTGCAGTCTGCAACAATTCGCTCAACTCATCCTGCATGGCAAAGCCTACTACTTGACACCTTTCGTCATCTTCTGATGCTGATCCTCATGCTGTTTATCTCGCTCACTCCTTTGAGTGATGACACCATACCCGCGACAGTGTTCCTGATTATCTTGTTGACGAAGGGATTAATCGGAACCACTGCGCCGTTCAGATTGATCCTAACCTCATCTCCCTCGATGGAAACATCCAGCGTCTTTATTTCCCCAGTGCCCTCTAGACTGACTAGTATGCCTCCCATAACATGGTCGATGAATCCCTGGACAAAGTAGTCTATTTCGATCGGTACATCATTAACAGAGAGACTTATTTGCCTTGTCCCCATTTTAGTTGTCTCCTTTCGCTAGAGCAATATGAGAAACAGGTACTGATTAGGTTGGAAGGACCTCTCCGATACTTGAAGCTATGCCCTCTTCTTGCCGTGGAAAAGCTCGCTCCCGGCACCAGGGTACACAATCCGCTCAGAGGGAGGAGTAGGCCTTTCGACCTCGGGCCATATTTCAACCCATGGCTCTGCACCTTCTAGAGCGACCTCGGATGGGGATTGGTCTTTCATCTGAGGATCCTTTCGAATGTCGATTCCCTCCACGTCATGGGAGAACTCAATGGGGATGCCGTTGGGATCGTGGGCATAGATCGAGTGTATGAATCCGTGGTCGATAACGTCTGACACGTCGAATCCGGCTGCCTCGAGTTTGCCCTTCAGTTCCCATAGCTCATCTTCAGTCTCAACTCCAAATGAGACATGGTCAAAGATGAAAGGGCCTCTGACTGGCCTTCCATGAACTTTCAGCAACGCAGGCTCAACATCTGGCCACTCGAAAAAGGCTATAAGATCGTGGTCGGAAATCTGAAAGAAGTAGTGCCTGTACCCCTTCTGGCCAAGCCCAGCAACCAGCCGCATTCCAAGCAAATCCCTCCAGAAGCGAATAGTCTTGTCCATGTCTCCGGTTGCCATCGCAAGATGATTAACCCCAATGAACCTAACCATCTTCTTACCTCTCCCGATCGATCCTGTTAGTCTTCGACTGTCACTCCGTCACCGAAAGCAACGTGGCCCTTGATATACTCCGCCGCGGGCTTTGGTTCGGGATAGCTCCAGGCCGCGTTTTTGCTGAGCTTTCCCTTGACCACGATATCATGGTATTTTGCCTTGCCTTTCCAAGGACAAGTGTATTGCCTGTCACCATCCTGGAAATACTCCCACTTGACCGAGTGCGGTGGAAAATAGATATTGCCTTCCACCACCTGGTATTCGGTACTTTCGGCGAGCGTTTCGCTATTCCAAATCGCCTTGGCCATTTTCATTCCTCCTGCCTTTAGATTCGACTGCCGAGTGGTGCCACGCTCTACGGCAAAGGACGGAGGCGGTAGATGCCATTGTCGCGGGACAGGATGTACACCTCGCCTTGCGCGTCCTCGCCGAAGGCGGTGATGGTGAGCTCAGAGTCTACGAGCTCCGCCTGTTCTGTCACTTGGACGCCATCGTAGCGCAGGGCCCAGACCGTACCACTGCAATGGTCAGCGTAGAGATAGGCTCCGTAGAGCGATGGCAGAAGGGAGCTCCGATACACGTACCCACCTATAATGGAACACTCCCCATTATGACTGTACTCCGAGATGGGCAGCGTCAGCCCAGCCTGGCTGCATTGAGCACTAGGCGAATAGCAATGGGTCCCCTCCATGATATTCCAGCCATAGTTGCTGCCCGGCTCGATAACGTCTATCTCTTCGTAATCCGCCTGCCCTACATCGGCAACCCAGAGGTCGCCCGTGAGCCGGTCGAAACTGAATCGCCACGGGTTACGCAGCCCGTATGCCCATAGCTCTTCGCGGATGCCGCCACCTTCGCCCACGAACGGATTGCCTGGTGGAATGACGTATGGCGTCCCTGGGGTGGCGTTGCTCACGTCGATGCGCAGGATGGATCCCAGTAGGGTGCCGCGATCCTGCCCATTGCCCAGGGGATCGCCGGCGGCACCGCCATCACCGAGGCCGATGTAGAGATAGCCGTCCGGGCCGAAGGCGATATGGCCACCGTTGTGGTTGGGATAGGGTTGGTCCACTTCTAGGATGACAAACTCGTTGGCGGGGTCAGCCTGGTTGGGATCTCCCTGGCTGACTGAGAATCGTGAGATCACCGATCGCCTCGGCGAGGAGGCAGTATAGCTAACGTAGAAGTATCCGTTGATAGGGTAGCCGGGGTCGAAGGCCAGGCCCAGCAGCCCCTCCTCGTTGCCTGTAGAGTTTACCCGGTCGGTGATATCTAGGAAGACGTGGGCCGATGTGGTGGCGGTATCATTGAGGAAGACCATGATTTGGCCCGGTTGGAGCACTGCGAAGAGTCGGTTGGTGCCATCCGGGGGATACGTGAGCCCTACAAGTTTCTCAAGGGTCAGGCTGGGGAACGCCGACTCCAGGGCCATGGGCTCCAGAGGTGGAACTGTGGGCGTAGGTGTAGGCGTGGGAGTGAGGGTTGGTGTGGCCAC
>SOKG01000255.1 GCA_004376205.1 Dehalococcoidia bacterium
AGTATAGAGTCACGAGAATAGGGATGCAAGAGTCAACAGAACAAGTACAGCGCTATTGGCGAAAGCGAATCCTGATATCGCTCTGGATAAGCTACGCCATGTTCTATGTGGGACGGGTCAATATGGGCGTCGCCATCCCCCTGCTTCAGGACGAGTACGGACTTACCAAGACTGCGCTGGGAGGCGTGACTACTGCCCTGTTCTTTGCCTACGGCGTCGGGCAATTTGTGAATGGGCAGCTGGGAGACAAGTTTGGTGGCAGAGTCATGATTGCCACGGGGCTGATACTGAGCGCAGTATTCAACCTGCTTTTCGGCTTCTCTTCTGTTCTCACGGCCATGATAGCGATCTGGGCGCTCAATGGCTATGTGCAGTCCATGGGCTGGTCCCCCAGCGTCAAGACGGTCGCCAACTGGTTCCCACGCAGAGTGAGAGGTAGAGTCAGTGGAATAATGGGATCAAGCTATCAGGTCGGGGCTGCGGTCTCGCTCGCCTTGGCTGGCTTGATGGCTCACCACGTGGGCTTGGAATGGATTTTCTGGCTGCCGGCAATCATTCTTGTCATCGCTGGCATTCACTGGTATCTCAGGGGCCGCAATGCGCCCGAGGTTGTGGGCCTGCCCAGCCTGGAGGAGGAGGAGCGTGGTGAAGAGAGAGAAGAGGCTTGCCGCGACCATCACCTCGGTTTCTCGCATACTCTGCGCACGGTATTGACAAGTCGCCCCATTTGGATAGTGGCCTTCGGCCTGTTTTTCCTGAATATTGTGAGATACGGTTTCATGGACTGGGCGCCGACATACCTGTTCGAAGAACAGGGCGCAAATATTTCGAACGCAGCCTTCAAGACTGCGCTCATGCCCGTTGCAGGCGTAGCCGGGACTCTTCTTGCCGCTTGGCTATCAGACAACGTTTTCAAGGAACGCAGGGCGCCCGCTGCCGCCATTATGCTCTTTTTCCTGGGTTTCTTCATCTGGGTATTCATTCAGACCACAGGCGCACATTGGGTGGTGGGAGTACTTGTGTTGATGGCTATCGGCTTTTTCACCTATGGACCTCACGTTGCTATGGTCACCGCATGTCCTATGGATTTTGGTACCAGAAAAGCCGCTGCCTCAGCGGCCGGCTTTATCGACGGTATGGGCTACATGGGCGCTGCCCTGACGGGTGTGGTTTCAGGCTATCTGGTGGATAACTATGGGTGGGACCACGCCTTCTACCTGTGGATGGGAGGCGCCCTGGTAGCGGCCGTGCTGATGCTGTTCCTCTGGAATTACAAACCCGAGCGGGGAGAATATCACTAGGGCAGCAATGGAAGCAATGTGGGCCGTCTCCAAACGCGGGACTTTTCGGCCCCGCAAACAACGGGCGCTTCAGAGTGCGAAGCTCTGCTCCCCTTACGGCGCTATTGTAGCTCCTGCTGATTTATGACATTACACTCATATCTGCTGTAGCAAGCTGGGGGGTTTTGTGTTACCATAATGGCGGAGCTATGATTCCCAAGTACAGCTATCAGGAGATCGAGAGTAAGTGGCAGGCTAGATGGGCAGCCGACCACCTCTATCAGGTGCATGAGACCTCGCAGCGCACAAAGTGGTATGCGCTGACCATGTTTCCCTACACCTCGGGAGACCTCCACATCGGGCACTGGTATGCCATGGCCCCCTCGGATGTCCATGCCCGTTTCAAGCGGATGCAGGGCTACAACGTTCTCCACCCCATAGGTTTCGACGCCTTCGGCCTCCCCGCGGAGAACGCCGCTATCAGACACGGCATCCACCCCTATAAATGGACGATGCAGAACGTTGAGAACATGCGCCGCCAGTTGAAGAGCCTGGGCGCGATGTACGACTGGGGCCGGGAGGTGATTACCTGCCTCCCTGACTACTACGAGTGGACGCAGTGGTTCTTCCTCAAGCTTTACCAGGCGGGGCTGGCTTACCGGGGCAAGGCTCCTGCCAACTGGTGCTCCCAGTGCCAGACAGTGCTGGCTAATGAGCAGGTTGTGGGCGAAGGCCGTTGTGAGCGTTGCCACACCCCCGTCGTCAGGCGAGACCTGGAGCAGTGGGTCCTCAGGATTACCAGGTATGCCGATGAGCTCCTTGAGTACCCGGGAGCGGAGTGGCCGGAGCGGGTGAAGCTGATGCAGCGCAACTGGATTGGCAAGAGCGTTGGCGTGGAGATATCCTTTGGAATCGAGGCGGAGGGGATAGAGGAAACCGAGATTCGGGTGTTCACTACCCGTGCCGACACTATCTTCGGCGTTACTTTCCTCGTCTTTGCGCCCGAGCACCCCTTGGTAGCCAGGCTGACTACCCCTGAGTGCAAAGAGGAGGTTCAAGGCTATATTGGAAGGGCACTTGGTCAGACGGATATCGAAAGGCTGTCGACAGAGAAGGAGAAGACAGGGGTTTTCATCGGTGCCTACGCTGTCAACAGGCTAAACGGAGAAAAGGTGCCGATTTGGATTGCCGACTATGTGCTCATAAGCTATGGCACCGGGGCGGTGATGGGGGTTCCCGCCCATGATCAGCGTGACTTCGAGTTCGCCCATGATTTCGGTTTGCCTATAAGAGTGGTTATCGCGCCCGGGGGATGGTCGGGGGAGGAGTTGAAAGAGGCTTACGTTGAGCCGGGGATTATGGTCAACTCCGGGCAGTTCGATGGCATGCCCAATGAGCAAGGCAAAGAGGCCATTGCTGATTTCATGGAAGCCAAAGGCTACGGCAGGCGAGCTACAAGCTATCGACTTCGCGACTGGCTGATATCCCGCCAGAGGTATTGGGGAGCGCCGATTCCCATCATCTACTGCTCCAAGTGTGGCACTGTCCCTGTCCCGGAGAGCGACTTGCCTGTGCTGCTGCCTGAGGATGCCGAGTTCAAACCCACTGGCGAATCACCGCTCAAATACTGTGAATCATTTGTAAATACCACGTGCCCACGATGCGGCAGCCCCGCCCGCCGCGAGACCGACACCATGGATACTTTCATGTGCTCCAACTGGTACTTCTTGCGCTACACCAGCCCGGGATATGAACAGGGTCCCTTCGATCCCGGGAAGGTGGCTTACTGGATGCCGGTGGATCAGTACACCGGGGGAGCGGAGCATGCCACCATGCATCTGCTCTACTCTCGTTTCTTCAACAAGGCGATCAGAGACCTGGGGCTGGTGAATTTCGACGAGCCCTTTACCCGTTTGTTCAATCAAGGGACCATTGTGATGGAGCGGCAGAAGATGAGCAAGTCGCGGGGTAACGTGATAACCCCCGATGAGTATGTGGCTAGGTTGGGCGCAGACACGGTGCGCGGTTATCTCATGTTTGTCGGTCCCTGGGACCAGGGTGGTGGTTGGGATGACAGCGGCATCAGCGGGATATGGCGCTGGCTCAACCGCGTCTGGAATCTAGCTCTGGAAGAGCGGAAGGGCGATGGTTTGCCTCAGATGGAGCCGGCGGCGGAGCACGAGTTGCGCCGTCAGACTCATAAGACGATAAAGAGGGTTACCGAAGACCTGGAGAAGTTCCGCTTTAACACCATGCTGGCTGCTCTCATGGAGTTTACCAACTATCTGACTAAGGCAAAAGAGGGACGGTCGCTTGCCAATGCTGCCTGGCAGGAGGCGATCGATAGCTTGCTTCTTCTCCTCGCTCCTACAGCTCCTCACATGGCGGAGGAGCTATGGGAGCGAACCGGTCACGCCTACAGCATACACAATCAGTCTTTCCCTTCGTGGGACGAGGATTTGGTTGCAGAGGAGCAAATCACTCTGGTAATCCAGGTGAATGGCAAGCTTCGCGACCGGGTAGCCGTTCCAGTTTCTATCACGGAGTCTGAAGCTCGTGAGCTGGCACTGGGACGTGAGCGGGTGCGGGCGCACGTCGATGACAAAGAGATCAAGAATGTCATCTATGTGCCAGGGCGGTTGGTGAACGTGGTAGTCAGCAAGTAGTTTGTAGGGTCTTGCAAGAATACTCATATGAATTCCTCTCCCTTGAGGGGAGAGGTTAGGTGGGGGTGAAGGGGTACTAAAGAAATTTGAGGCTTGATCGTAATGATGAAGGAGATTCGGGTTCATGCGCGAGCGGGACAGGGTGCGATAACTACTGCCACGATATTGGCCAACGCCGCCTTTGAGGATGGCAAGTATGCTCTGTCGTTTCCCACTTTCGGAGCGGCGCGTATGGGAGCGCCTATGAATGCATTCGTCCGTATTAGCGATGCCCCGATTCGTGTGCGCAGCCAGATTTACGAACCAGACTATGTGCTGGTGCAGGATCCCTCCCTGCTCAGGGGATACGACGTGGTCGCTGGATTGAAACCGGATGGGGTCGCTGTGATCAACAGTGCCAAAGACCCTTCTGAGCTGGGCCTTAAGACTAAGGCCAAGGTATTGACAACGCCAGCGTCCCGGATCGCAAAGGAGATCATGGGCCGCGCTGACCGGGTCAATACCGCTCTCATCGGGGCGTTCGTTGCAGCTACAGGAGAGCTGACCATGGAGGCTCTTGAGAAATCTATCTACACTCGTTTCTCGGGAAAGGTGGCGGACAGCAACTGGAAGGCGCTTGTTGAGGCCTACAATGAGGTCAAAAACAGGGGGAACGGCTTATGAAGATTACGCTGGGAACGGTCGCCCATCCTGGAGGAAGCCGTGTTAATAAGACGGGAAGCTGGCGCACAGGAACCAAGCCTCGCTTCAAGCATCAGAGTTGTATTGCCTGTGATGTGTGTGCCTTGACTTGCCCTGAAGGCTGTATCTTCGGTACGGGGCAGAACACCTATTACGCTAACGAAGATTTTTGTAAGGGCTGTGGCATCTGTGCCAACGTCTGCCCCGTCCACGACATTGAAATGATACCGGAGGAAACGGAAGATGGTTAAGGGAAGAATGCTACAAGGCGCCCGCGCGATGGCTGAGATGACGGCCCTATGCCGTCCACAAGTCATTTCAGCCTACCCGATAACCCCACAGACCCTCATCGTTGAAGAGCTGTCCCAGATAGTAGCTGATGGCGATCTGCAAGCTGAATTCCTCAATGTGGAGGGCGAGCATTCGGCGGCATCACTGGTGTTAGGAGCCAGCGCTACCGGCGTTCGGGTCTTTACCTGTAGCTCCTCTCAGGGCATCTTGCTTATGGCCGAGGTGATTTTCAATATCGCGGGCATGCGCCTTCCGATGGTTATGATCTGCGTCAATCGCTCGGTGTCGGCCCCGCTCAATATCTGGAATGACCAGCAGGACTCAATGATCATGAGAGACAGTGGCTGGATTCAACTCTACGGTGAGCACAATCAGGAGGCGTGTGACCTGCTCCTTCAGGCTTATCTAATCGCCGAAGACCACCGGGTTATGCTGCCAGTGATGGTTTGTGTGGATGGGTATGTGTTGCCCCATGCCTATGAAATAGTGGATCTCCCCAGCCAGGAGGAGGTAGATGCTTTCTTGCCTCCGTTCCAGCCAATATATCGCCTTGACCCCGATAATCCGCTCACGATGGGGGCCTATGCTGACCCGGAAAAGTATATGGAGACGCGGTACATGATTCACCGCACCATGGAGGCGGCTATTCCCATAATTGAGGAGGTGGCTCGCGATTTCAGCAGTGCCTTTGGCCGCCATTCCTGGGGCCTTTTTGAGAAGTATGATGTCGATGATGCTTCTACTGTGGTTGTGGCTACGGGCTCGATGGCGGGTACTATTAAGGATGTGGTGGATGAGCTTCGGGCTCAGGGGCAGAAGGTTGGGGTGCTAAGGCTCATATGCTACCGTCCTTTCCCCAAGGAGGCTCTCTACCAGGCGCTGAGCAGCGCTCAACAGATAGTCGTCATAGAAAAGGCCGTTTCTCTGGGGGGCAGTGGCCCGGTTGCCACCGACATAAGGTCGGTTTTCCAGGGTCGTCCAGCGTCTCCCAGGATCAGCGGGTTCATCATTGGCTTGGGTGGTAGAGACGTCACCTTAGACGACATAAAAACCGCCATAGGCAAAGCGCAGCAGCAACTCGCGGATGCCGATTTTGTTGGCCTGAAAGAGGATGTGGAACTGGAGGGGATAAATGCTTAAAGTAGAAGAACGGAACAAGTTTGATAGCCATCTTCTTGCTTCTGGACACACCGCCTGCCCTGGTTGCGGCCAGTCGCTGGCAGCCCGGCTGGTACTTAGAGCAGCCGGGCGCAATGTGATCGTGGTTAACTCCACTGGATGTCTTGAGGTGTTTAGCTCCAAGTATCCTGAATCGGCGTGGGAGGTGCCCTGGCTTCATTCCTTATTCGAGAACACGGCAGCTGTGGCCTCCGGGGTTGAGGCGGCGCTGAGGGTCGCTGGCCGCCTGGACGAGGTAAGGGTCATCGCACAGGGCGGCGATGGTTCTACCGCTGATATCGGGCTGGGCGCCATATCAGGCATGTTGGAGCGGGGTCACGATGTCCTCTATGTCTGCTATGACAATGAGGCTTATATGAACACGGGCATTCAGCGTAGCGGCTTGACTCCCTATTATGCCCGTACTACTACCAGCCCTCCGGGCCGGGCTTCTATGGGCAACTGGAGGCCGAAGAAGGATGTGCCTCAGATAGTTCTGGCACACGGAGTGCCCTATGTGGCCACAGCCTCGGTGGGCTATCCCATGGACCTGGATAGAAAAGTGAGGAAGGCACTCTCGATACGGGGGCCCAAGTATGTCCAGATTCATGTTCCTTGCCCTCTGGGCTGGGGGACCGATCCCTCGCAAAGCATCGAGATCGCCAGGCTGGCGGTGAATACCGCGCTTTACCCCTTGTACGAAGTAGAGGAAGGGGAGTTGAGGTCACAGAAAATCCCGAAGAGGGTGCCGGTAGAGGAGTACCTGAAGCTTCAGACGAGGTTCAGACATCTTTTCGATAAGGATGGCGCGAAACAGGAGGTCAAGGAAATCCAAAGAGTTGCCGACCAGAATATTGAGAGATACGGGCTGATAGTTGAATAGGCGTTCGGAGGCGATGGTAAAGGAGTATGACCAATAGCTAATAGACGCCTTGATATTCGCTGGGTTGAGCATAGAGGTCAACCCAGCGTTTTATTAGCTGGAGCTGGCGCTCTTGACATAATGTGTCAAGCTATTCACTGATGAGTGCAGAAGTTTACAGGCTTGTTGACAGTCATGTGCATCTTGATGAAATAGGGGATGTCGAGAGGGCCATCCATGAGGCGAAGCAGGTCGGGGTTGTAGCGCTGATCGCCGTTGGCCAGGACTATGGGTCCAATCTCAAGGTGCTTGAGCTCTCTGAGAAGCACAAGGCTTTTGTCTATCCCGCGCTGGGCCTGCACCCGTGGAGCCTGGGTGAGATGAGTAGTGCGCAAATCGATCTCAATTTGCGGCTTGTTGAGGAGAATATCGAAAGGACGGTTGCCATCGGTGAGATTGGTCTAGACTACCATAAGAAAGTGAAGGCGGCGGCGGGGAAGGAGCGACAAAAAGAGGTTTTCAAGGCCATGCTGGAGCTGGCGAGAAGGGAAGATAAGCCGGTCAGCGTTCATAGCAGGTACGCTTGGAAGGACTGCTTCGACCTGGTCAAAGAGGCTGGGGTGAGGAAGGCGGTTTTTCACTGGTACACAGGGTTTTCAGGCGTGCTACGGGAGATAATTGCCGAGGGCTACTTCATCTCAGCCACCCCTGCCGGGGAATACCATGATGAGCATAAGAGAGCTATCAAAGAGACTCCGCTGGAGAATCTGCTGCTGGAGACAGATTCCCCGGTTACGTATGGCAGAGAAACGAGATACGAGTCTCGACCCGCAGATATCATCAGGGCTCTGGAGGCTGTTGCCCAACTGAAAGGGTTGGGAAGAGGCGTCGTTGCTGAGCAAACGACAGGAAATGCCGTGAGGCTATTTGGCTTAGCTGCGCAGGTTAAAACAACCTGATTTCCAGTCTGGATGTTGGTGGAACCGCCCTGTCATTAGTCCTCAGCCCAAACGGGGTTGATTACCAGGCCGGCGGGCGTCTTGGGGTAGAAATAGGTGGATTTTTGGGGCAGTCTCCTGCCGGTATCGGCGGTATCGAGGATGCTGGAGACAGGAACAGTGTTGAGGAAGAATGCAAGCTGGTACTCCCCGGAATCGACCTGGGTCTTGGCTTCCAGCCCGTCACTGGTATATTTGAGGTGGTAGTCCTCTTTTTCTGTGGTATCTATCCCCAGCGCTGCCTGCAAAATGACCCGTTGCAGCAGGACCACATCCAAATCTCTCCAGAGCCTGAGCTCCTCCTCGGTCATCAGGCTATGGAGATCGGCATTCCGGCGGAGCCTCAATCGGTAGAACTTCTGCCCATGCAGCCCGTAGAGGCCCAGAACGGTACGCCCTTTGCCGCGCATCTCAGGGGTCCATAGCCAGGTTTGGACGGGCTCGAAGAAGGTCGGCAGGGGCGGAGGCAATTCCTCCATGTGGAAGTAGGGAGATATCATTTCCTCAAGCTGTGCAATTCTGTGTGATTCCAGTCCTCGCACCAGCCGGTGGCTTGGCAGCACAACGAGGTCGGGGTCATGCGAGTCTGTCAGACTCATCATCACGAAATTGAAGGACTCGTTGCCGGTGTGCGAAGGATGAGCGGCGCACTGCTCCTTTTGATAGCGCAGGGCTGTCTCGTATCTATGGTGCCCGTCTGCGATGTAGATGACCTTATCAATGAGGAACGTGGAGACCTTTTCTATCGCTGCTTCATCGGTTACCACGCTTAGGCAATACTTCACCCCATAGCTATCTGTAGCGTTCATATCGGGCGTTTTCTTGCTCAGTTCCTGCAGAAGCGCCGCCATTTCGCCCTTCTCAGTGCGAAACAGTCCTATAATCGGGCTCAAGTTGGTGCGGCATGATCTCAGCAGATGGAGTCGGTCAACTGCGGGCTCTCTTGTGGTTCTCTCATGGGGGCGAATCTGTCCCCCCTCAAAATCCTCGAGCCGTACTCTGGCGATAAGCCCCCAACGGCTTCTATCCATGTCCTGATATGGGAAGCGGTGTTCGACGATGTAGAAGGCAGGCTGTTTCTCCTGGATTAGTATTCCCTCTCGTAACCAATCATCCAGTGTGGCAGCGGCGCGGGTATACTTGTTATTCTGAGGAGAATCTCCGGGCTGTTCCTCACCGGACTCGAGCCTGATGATATTGTAAGGACTTCTGCGGTAATATAGGGAGCGTTCCTCGGGGGAGATTACGTCATAGGGCGGGGTGACTACTGTAGAGGGGTCGGTTATTCGCTGCAAGTTGTAACGCAAGCCGCAAAACGGACGAACATCACCCATGCAGTCTCCCCTCCGCTTCAGCCTAACATGCCCTTCAGGTGCTGTCAACTTGTTTCCTGGTTCGCTTGAGTCCTACAATCTGTGCGCGTTGGACTGTCTGTGGAGTAGGTGATAAAATATCTTCCTAAGGGAGAAGTAAGTGGGCCTTCAGGATATAGCCAAAATGAGTGGGGGTCGATATGGATGAGATGAAGAGTGCCTTTGAGAGGGCGATGGAACGGGCTGAGAGTCTGGGCAAGGCCTCGGAGGAAGACCTGAGAAAATGGAAATATCTTCCCGAGGGGGAAAGGCTGGCTGCCAAGTACTTGAAGGACGAGTGCGATCTTGTGGTCGAGATTGGCGAGTATGATGATAACGTGCGACAGCATGTGGTCGAAGGTGCTCAAGGGATACTTGTCAACAACATAGACCTTCCCAGAAATGAACTTGCCAAGAGAACCAACAAAAAGGCTATGGAAGCGATCAAGGAATTGAAACGTGATAAAGTGAGCGTTGAAAATGTGTACACAAAGCTAAGGCGCATCTTCAATCACTACGAGCAGGAGGGTGAGCAGCAAAGGAGACAGGCCTACGAAGCTGTAAAGAAGGATGTCGAAGCCAAGATGCAACAGGCAATTCAGCAGCAGCTCGGGGTGGGGGGCTCCATGAAGATTAACGTCGAAACTCAGCCACAATTTCAGCAGGAGTGGCGTCGGACTCTGGCTCAACTGGAGTCACAATACCTCAAATTACTGGACGAGTGTAAGCAGGAGATATCGAACGTCCCCTAATTTAGGCAAATACCGGATAAGGTTGCTAGGGTGTTTATCGTTGGGGGCATGAAAGGGTGTTTGTGAACAGCAAGCGTAGCGTTGCCACAGGAGTCACGACGCTACTTCAGGGCGTTATGTTGCCTGATTGGCGAATGCTGT
>SOKG01000288.1 GCA_004376205.1 Dehalococcoidia bacterium
TCACCGTATCGCAGAGGTGATAAAGGGTTTCGAGAGGGTGGATATTCCCGTCGGCGCCCTCGACATCGGCCCCCATCGCGATGACCTCCCTTACCTCGGAGTTCAGCCGGTTATTCGTCCCAACGATATTCCCACCAGCATCACCGACAAGAATGTTGTCCTGGTCGACGACGTCCTGTTCACCGGAAGGAGCACTCGCGCTGCTATGGATGCCCTCATTGATTTCGGACGTCCTCAACGTATTTTGCTGGCGGTACTCATCGACCGGGGACACCGGGAGCTCCCGATCAAGGCCAACTTCGTGGGGAAGAATATCCCCTCTTCCAGGTACGAGCGCATTCAACTGCGGCTAAGGGAGACCGATGGCGTAGACGAAGTGGTGATTGTAAGTCCAGCCAAAGCGGCGGTGGTCTAGACTCGTAGGGGCGGAGGTGCTTATGAGCTTGGCAAACAGGGATCTGATAACTACAGATGACCTCTCGAATCAGGAAATCGAGGCGGTTTTCGCTCTGGCAGACGAGATGTCTGGCTCGATGAAGGAACAGTCTAACCTGTGCCAGGGCAAGATAATGGCTAGCCTGTTCTTCGAGCCAAGCACTAGGACTCGGCTGTCGTTCGAGACGGCGATGCACAGGCTGGGGGGCGGGGTAATATCAGTGGTGGAAATGGAAAACACCTCGCTGGCAAAAGGCGAAAGCATTGCTGATATGGCGAGGGTGGTGGGAAGCTACGCGGACATAATTGTCATCAGACACCCGTGGGAGGGAGCCGCCAAGGTGGTTGCTAACTATGCTGATGTTCCTGTAATAAATGCCGGCGACGGGGGGCATGAACATCCAACCCAGACCTTGTGCGACCTCTACACCCTCAAGAAGGAGAGACGAACCCTTGAGGGGCTGAAGATCGCTCTGTGGGGGGACTTGAAATACGGGCGAACCGTACATTCCCTGGCCTATGCTTTGGCCAAGTTCGGCGCAAATATCCATTTTCGTCCTAGCCCGGGTCTTGAGATGCCGAAACATGTCATAAGGAAGCTAACCACAGAATATGCAGGTATACTGGAAAAATATGGAAATCTGAAAGAGGGGGGTGAAGAGGGCCTTTTCCCCTTGGATGCCATATACATAACGCCAAGTGGTCCCCATCAGCTTGCAAATATACCCTCTGTCGGTATCCAGATCGAGTTGGAGAAAGGGGTTGATGCCCTTTATGTTACCCGCCTACAGAAGGAGAGACTTGAGCCTGCGGCAGAGGGAAAAGAGTCGGAGAAGAGCTACCCGGTAGTGGATAAGAAGCTTCTCAAAGAAAAGGGATTTAGAGAGACAATCGTTATGCACCCCCTGCCCCGTGTTGATGAGCTTGCCTATGAGATAGATGCCGACCCGCGAAGTATGTACTTCAAGCAGGCAGCACGTGGAGTGCCGATTAGAATGGCCCTGATAGCCCTTCTTCTGGGGGCCAAGGAGGTTGATATCCCTCAGGGGAAGGGGATGGCCTTCACGCAGAAGAGAGACTATCCCGTCTATAAGCGCGACACCGGGGTCAGGTGCCTAAACAAAAACTGCGTCTCGAAGCAAGAGACCGAAACGCGGTACATCAAGCCTGTGTTCCAAATAGTTGCCAACGATCCTTTGACGCTCAGGTGCATCTACTGTGAGCACGAAATCCATCCGCAGTACATAGCCAGTTCAAAGTGGCACCAGGGGATTGTGGAAAAGAAAAGGTACTATAGCGCCAACAGTTTTATGCTGGGGAGAATACAGCCGGAGAATCTCATTATCTTTGGTTCAGAAGACGAGGCTCTGGCTCGGGGATTCAAGCCGGGCAAGAGGGCCTTTTGAGGATGATCCGAAAGAGGTGCCAGTGGTAGCAGGGCGCCCAGATCGCCAGCCAAAGAACCTGCTTATTCACGGTGGGCACATTATCGACCCCTCGCAGCGGGTCGATGCCATCGGCGACCTGCTTATCTCTGATGGCAAGATCGGTTGGCTGAGCACAGATGAAACGGCTTCTCCGCCTGAGAGCTGCCAGGTACTCGATGCCAGGGGGATGGTAGTCTGCCCCGGTTTTGTTGATATTCACTGCCACCTGCGCCAACCCGGTTTTGAGGAGAAGGAGACTATCGCTACGGGAACCCGTGCCGCGGCTAAGGGTGGTTTCACCACAGTCTGCTGTATGCCCAATACCGATCCGCCTATAGATTCAGGCGCTGCAGTGGAATACATTAAGAGTCTAGCTGCCAGCGAGGGTGTAGTTCGCGTCTTGCCTGTAGGGTGTATCACTAAAGGCCGAGCAGGAAGCGAGCTCGCCGATTTCGGCGAGCTTTCCACATCTGGCGTAGTCGCCTTCAGCGACGATGGTAGTCCGGTAGCGGATTCCTCCCTCATGCGCCGCGCTTTGGAGTACAGCCGCGACTCTGGTCTGCCCATCATCGACCACTGCGAAGACCTGACCCTCAGCCAGGGTGGGCTAATGAACGAGGGTTCAGTTGCGGCACGGCTGGGGCTTAAGGGGATACCAGCCGCCGCTGAGGAAAAGATGGTTGCCAGGGACATCGACCTGGCAAGGTCGACCGGTGGCAGGCTTCACATTGCTCACGTGAGCACCGCAGGCTCGGTGGAGCTCATCCGCCGCGCCAGAGATGAGGGCGTTCCGGTTACTGCCGAGGTAACCCCACATCATCTAACCATGACCGAGGAGATGGTTGCTGGCCATAACACCAATGCCAAGGTCAATCCACCGCTGCGAACAGCGCAAGACATCGCTGCCCTTATCATCGGCTTGAAGGAGGGGGTGATCGAT
>SOKG01000253.1 GCA_004376205.1 Dehalococcoidia bacterium
TATTTATAGTAAAACTCTTCGTCCAGATGGTGAACCTGCAGCCATTCGGGCATCACGATGGTATCAAAGGTGGCGGGAAATCTGCCAAAGGTGTCCCATATGTAGTTACAGTAGTCTTTGGTTATTTGAATGACCTCTTTGCTCGGCACTGGATATCCCGGCTGTACCTTCTGCCAATCCTTGAAAGGCACTATTCCACTGTAGTCAGAGGCAAAAATCCCACCAGCGCCAAACTTCTTCTCGATGAAGGCATCGACGGCATCATCCATGGTCTTGTAGTACGGTGGTTGGTAGCTTTCAAAGACGCCATCCAGGCCCACCGGATTCAGGTTCAAAAGAGCCCCGCTTCCCTCCTTTGCCTCGTTATAACGAAAACCCAAAGTCTGCAGCACTAGTATCCCTATGTATCCGGTCATAACAATTGAGCCAAGGCCCATAGCCTCTGCTGCCAGCTGCATGTTTTGTAACGCGTGGAACGGAGCAGCGAGATTGCCGAGGAATATGGTATATTCCAACATAGAAAGAGGAGCATCAGGACCCTTTAATGTTCCGTTATCAATCCATTTCTTTATGCCTGCCGGGCCTCCTCCTTTAATGTCATCAAATACCTTGTAGCCTTCCCCCATAAACACAGCTATCACGGCATCAAGGTACTCTTCTGATATCTCCAGCATGGGCATAAATATGGTGGTGCCGGGCTTGTTGGTATTCCAGTGCACCACCCTCACCAGCGCCTCAGGTATCATCTCGAATCTCCCATCCGAAAGCTTGATGGTATCCCGTGTGAAATATGTCCCTATCTTCTCCCAATCCTCCTCCGTTTCAATCTCCACGGCCTTCGACGCCCCCTTGGGATCATAGACGAAAAGCCCTTCATCATTGGTGAAGAAGAGTTTCATATTATGTACATTGCATGCGTAAGGAGTGGTCCTTCCTATCCAACTTGTGAACATACTCCCCTGCACGTCGTTAGTGGGCATGTCAGCTGCGATAGTTCCAGTTATCCCCGCACCAGCCCAACAAAGGATAGCAGTCTCCACATCGTTCAGCGGCACCGGTGGATTCTTGGAGGTGTATGCAAGCGTCCCCTCCGCCATCTCACAGCCCAGGGGGAACCTGCGCGTCCTCCTGCGAGCCATAGCTTTGAGAAGGGGGTATTCAAAGAGCTCTCTCACTTCCTTCCTATCCCTTAGCATCTGTCTCCTCCTTTTCTCAGGACTTGTGTTTCCTCCGGATCATTTCTCCCCAAGATTCATCTATCGGATTTCCTTCATCCCATTTCTAGTCTTCTCCGAAATAGCCCTTTCCCCGTGCTTCGGCAATGTACTCAGGCTCCGACCACCACTTTTCGATCCCCAGGTCCTCTGCTATGGTGTTTGCGGCAATGTAGCCGGGGCCAAAGGTGACAAGCCCACCGGGATTGACGCTGGCCCCGCAAACGTAGAGGTTCTTGATCGGTGTCCTGTGGCTGGAACATTCGTCGTTAGGCCTGTTACTTGCCATCTGGAATATCTCATACGCGCCCTGCTTGATCGACCCCTGAACCATGTCAAGATATTTAGTTGAGAAGTCAATAGGAGCCACGAAATATGTCCAGAGCACTTTGTCCCTTGTCATGTTAGGAGCATATTTCTGCAAGGTGGCCAGGAACCGCTCTTCATGCTCCTCCCTGAGTTTATGGTCCCACCACTTCTCGGCACCGTCCTTAAGATTGAAGGGGGCCATCTCAGCCATGGACGCGGTATGTCTCCCACGAGGTGCTTGGCTGGGGTCATGCATTGTAGGGAAAACAGCGTTGAATCGGACGTTGGACGACAATTCACCTCTATCTATTTCCTGCCAGTGATTTATCAGGTCATCCGGAGTCTCATAGCCCAGGATGTACATGAGCCCCTTGTTAATGTCCTGGTCAGCAGCGAAGGCAGGGAGTTCCTCCAACGCTGCATGAACCGAACACAGGCTCCATTTCTCCCAATGCCAATTCCTGATCGTGTCGACAAAGTCGTCGGACAGGTGTTGCTCACCCACTAGGTCGAGGAAGGTCTGGTGAGGGTCTATGCTGCTGACCACAGCCTTCTCTGCCTCGTACACGGTGCCATCTTCCAGCTCCACTCCCTTTGCGGCTCCATCCTCCACTATGATTCGCTTGATGAGCTGGCTGCCCCTGAGATGCCCGCCACCCGGCTCCTGGATAACCCTGGCCAGCGCATTGCTCAGCCGGTGTGAACCCCCGAGGCAAAGCCTCGAGTTAACCGCTCTGTTCAGCATGAGGGGAACGAGGAAACCAAGGCCACCGTTGTCATATTCCAGCCCCCAGTGACAGGCGAGATAGAGCATCAATGTCCTGACCCGCTCATTCTCGAAGAGTTCATCGACAATCTCTTGCGGGCTCTTAGGTTGATACTCCGATATTTCCCTGCCAACGGCAGTCTTCTCCAGGCCAATCACCGCCTCCAAGGTCGGCAAAGGCCTCACATAGGTACCGGGGGCGAGAAACTCATCCATGTAGAGCTTGAACTTATGGTAGACCTCCCGGTAGCTGTCAGCGTCCTTGCTTGAGAACCTAGCTATGGAGTCGCACGACCTGTCCACGTCCGAGTAGAGACAGAGACACTTGCCATCAGAGAAAGGCATCGCCACCTGTAGCTCCGGGTAGACATACTTGCAGCGGTACTTCTCCAGTTCCAGGTCTTTATAAGGAGGTGCATAGTCCACCATCATGTGGTATACAGCGTGGGTGTTATGATAGAAGCCGCCCAGCGTTACCTCTTCCGTAGCAAGCCCGCCGCCGACCTCAAGGTGCTTCTCCAGCACCAGCACCTTCTGTCCAGCTTTGCTCAAGTACGCAGCCACGCAGAGCCCATTGGGGCCGCCTCCTATGATGATGAAGTCATACTTTGTCATTTGCCTTTCCTCCAGTGCTATTTCTCGCTCGCCAAGCCCTAGCGAGCAGCCTCCTTGACAACTAGAACATGCGTCCCGTCTCCTCCCAGGTCTTCCTTAGGCCAAAACGCTGCGCGAGTCTCTTATAGCAGTTGTAGGCAGAAAAGCCTAGAGTCCCGGTGCCGCCGCAATGTTGGGAGCCTGAGGCCATCCAGAAGTCCTCAATGCCAGGGACCTGGTATTGGGCAAATTCTGGGATCGGCCTGAAGATGCTCCACTGGCTGGGACCTTGATTCGATGTGTACATGCAACCGTCCACCCAGTTGGGGTTGTGCCCCGCGATGTCCCTGGGGGTAGGGATGTTAACAGCTATCACGTTGTCCCAGGTCATATTTGGTGCATACTTCTGCCACTCTGCTATGAAACGCTCACCTACCTCTTTTCGCACCTGTATCCACTCTCTCTCGCTTAGGTAGCTGGCTGGGGGAGGGTGCCCCTCTGCTACGAGAGAAACATGTTTCCCTGGAGGGCTGTAGCTCGGATCGGCCTGAGGGAGCTCGGACATGTATGTCTTTTCCGGCCATCGGCCCGGCCGCAGGTTGTGCATCTGGTAGCCATAGTGCCGGTAGAGGTAGTCAGTGTCAGCATCGCCCATGAATACCCAGCGGGCTTTGCCACAGTCGGGATTCCATTCCATCGCCTTATACTGAGGCAGCTCATGGAAGCAGATATGACCCCAGAAGAGTTGTGACCTGTCGGTCATTACGTTGTCGACTTTCCTGCGTATCTCGGGGTCTATATCAACGTCACGAAGGTGTCTGCTGACGGTCTGCTTGATCTCGGCGGTGTCGATCACCAGCCTTTTGGCCTCGATCTCAGTGCCGTCGGCCAGCTTGATTCCCCGGGCACGGCCGTTCTCCACCAGGACCAGGTCGACATCGGCGCCCACGAAGAATTTGCCACCCTGTTCGCTTAAAGCCCTCTGAAGGGCATGGGCGACATTGTGCATGCCTCCTTTGACGACGGCAAACGCCTGAAGACCGGCGAAAGATGGCATCGGCAACAAAGCCTGCAGGGCTGGGGCAACATCTCCAGGAGCTATCCCATTCATAAGCTGCCACTGCAAAGCCATGGACCTCATCTCCGGGCTGTCGTAGAGATCACAGACTATCTCATACTCGGTCATGTACGGATACCTGGGATCGATTCCCCCCTCCGGATCGTTCAGCAATACCTCTACATAGTCTGGCTCTCCGGGGAGGGGAGGAGGATTGAACATGACTTGACCATGTGAATACATCCAGTTGAACAACTTCTTCTCCAATGCCTTTGACACTCTCTCTGCATCCCTCGGCGATATCCTCTCCAGTTCTTTGAGGTTCTTCTCAACTATCTCCATATTGGGCAGAACTGTGCCGGTTGCCTTGTCCCACTCCAGCGCTCGATAGACAACTATACATCTCCCATCGGGAAATATCTTGGACATCATTACGTCAGGAAAAATGAACTCGAGCCCCTTGTCACCGAGATTGAAGTCGTAGTATGACGGGCTCATCCAGAACGCCGAGATTTCCGCATGAGGGTTGCCCAGGAAGCCTGCGGCCGGCACTGGGCCGGTGCAGGCAGCACCACCCAGCTCATTCCCCTGTTCAAAGAGGCCTACTGTCATTCCGTTGAGGCCCAGGTAGCAGCCCATTACCAGCCCCTCTTTACCTCCCCCGATTATCACCGCATCGAAGCTTGCGTCAGCCATTTGTACCTCCGCCTATTCGATCTTTTGTCCCGCCTGCCACGGCATGGATTTGGAAATCACCACCTACGGCGACAATTCTTGCAACCATTCCCTTTACACATTTCGGTGCTTCAAACCTATGAGCGCATGTACTTTAGAATCCTCTCGCATAAAGGAAAGACCATCTGATAAATCTTGTCCGAAACCATACTCGTTACGGACCGAATTGAATCGCCTGCAAAGTAGAGCCCCTTGATGTTGGGTGATTCGATATCGATTTCCGTTGGGACCTTAGCCCAGGCATACCTCCCCCAGTTGAGCTGCAGCGATATTCCCTTAAACTCGATTGCTTTGGCAAAATCCGGGAATACCTTTATGACAGCGTCCTCCCATCTCCTAATTGCTTCGTTCACCGTTTCCGGCGAAGAGGTAAGACCAAAGTGGGTATCCGGAAGGCCCCCGGGGATATAGGAGTATAGGTACTGTTTCCCTGGCGGCTCCTTGACGTTGAAAAGCGGGTAGCCCAGGCACCAGTCTCCAACGTAGGTGGGCAGACCATAGTCGGGATCAAATATATGTACCCAGCCATACCCGTCCTTTGGTATGACCTCCTCACGGAGAAGATAGAAGACAGACAGGTCTTCGTAGGTCAGCCTTCCACACAGCTCAATAGACTCAGCCCAGTCCTCCGTTAGGAATTCACGTCTGAGGACATTTCTCGCCAATGCTTCAAAGATTGGAATTGCGCATATGACAATGGGAGCACTGTATTCTTCCAGAAAGCGCGTTTCATTGTTGTGAACAATTGCCCCCTTTGCTTCTGCATTTTCTATCAGAATGCTTCTGGCTCTCCTGTTCGCTAAGACCGTTCCCCCGTGATCCAGGTAATACTTGGTCAGAGGGGTTATGACCATATCTTCCATATGTCCCTGCGTCGGATACCAGAATAGGAGGGCACCAACCCTGGGGAAGGTGCCAAGGACATTGGCGAATCCTCCGTAGTTCACATCCGTGGCAAGCGCGCCCATAAGGGGTGAGGCCAGATGAAGGACCGCGTTCGCTATGGGGTCCTCAACATTTCTATTGATCCAGTCATCAAAACTTACGTTTACCAGCCGACGACATTCTTCTTCAGAAGTATCTTCCATGATCTTAAAGGCTTTGCTAAGCGACTGCCTCGATGGCTCCTCCATAGGCAGACCGCTGCCAAAGGCGAAGAAATCGAAGAAGTTTTCCACCCCCTTGTTCGGGTCCATGGAAAAATACTCAATCCTGTTGGGGCTATCTTTGTTGAGTAGTCCCATGGTCCAGTCTATTTCCTTGGTTTCCTTGGGGGCGATTCCCATGTGATCCAAGAACTTATGCATAAAGGTTTCCTCGGGTTTGCGAACCATGGCCGTTGGCATGCGAATGCCGTTATCCGAGCGGCAACCGTGGAAATTGACGGAACGATATCGCCCGCCGAGATTGGGTTCCCTCTCTATAATTGCTGAGGATACTCCTTCCTTGGCCAACAGACTTCCGATAGTCAGACCCCCAGGGCCCCCTCCTATGATGAGAACGTCGAACTTATCCTTCATGATTATCTTCCCTTTCTAGCACTACGCTACGACTAGTTGTGGAGTACGAATAAGGTACTCGGTCACGCGTTTTTCGTCAAGTAAATCCGACCAACTTTTGTCTGATTTTTCTCTCCAACTTGTGTTTGCTTTTCCTGCCCCGTTCACCAACACTGACTGCGAAAGCACTGACGTGGCTTTTCACAGGGATGGCTTGATTGGAGGGCTTGCATTTTCTCCCAATGTCCGCAGCGCCTTGACTACATTAACGACTTTCCCGGAATCCAGTTCGTCCAGCCTGTAGTATTGCCCACCGCTTGCCTCGACGATCTCCTTGTTATATCCCAGATTGAGAAAGCCATCATCAGAGTCTATGACCACTAGATTTATGCCCTGCTTTTTGATCTCTTTTGCCAGGGAGACAAGCTCCTTCTTCACATCTGTCCCTATCGGCACATTGCCCCTTCCGTCCGAAACGAGCACCATGATAGGTATTATGTTCCTGTTCTTCCACAGTTGAGTCCTTAAGACCTGAAGGCCTTTGTAAAGCCCGTCCGGAAGGGGTGTCCTCCCTCCCGTGGGGAGTTCCCTGAGGTATCTAACGGCTAACTCCACGCTGGAGGTGGGGGGCAAGAGAACGTCCGCTTTGTCCCCAGCGACGGCAATGAAGCTGACCTTATCCCTTTTCTGGTATGAATCCTCAAGAAGGGCCATAATAGCCCGCTTGGCCATCTCCATCCCCCGTATCGCTGCCATAGATCCCGAGGCATCGACCACGAACACGATCACAGAGGAAATCTTCTTCGCTCTGACCTTTTCCCTGAGGTCCTCTTCCTCAATCTTGAGATCGCCTTTCCTTGCCACGGAGGCCCTTATCGTGGCATCTATGGCGATGTCGGTGGTCTTCCCCTCTGGCAACTTGGCCTTCACATATTTCCCGCTATGACTGCTCAGGGTTCGAGCCCTCCTCCCCGAGCCCACCCTCCGCTTCTTGTCCTTGCTCACCTTTATCTCAGCCTTCTTTTGCGCTCCCATCTCGAAGCTTTTCTTCAGCCTCCTCAAACCCTCGTCAATTTGCGCGTGGGAATCCCCCTCTTCATCCTCATCAGGGCCGCCAGACTCACTGTTGCCCTGCTCGCTGTTCTCGCTTTCGAGAGCAGGGGTCTTCCGCTGCCGGATAATTGCCTCGACCCTTTCCGTTACCGGCTTCGGTTCCTCAAAGGGCATCCTCCTCATTCTGTGGGGCAGAACCAGTTCTGCCGCCTCCCTTACATCCTCTCCGATGACATTCTTCCTTTGATTGTAGGCGGCTATCGTCTTCCCAGCTCTGGCGATCAAGAAATCCGCTCGATGTCCATGCACCTCGAATTCAAGACAGATCGCCGCTATGGTCTTCAGCAGGTCTTCTGCCATCTCCACCTCTTTAAGAAGCTCCCTCGCCTTGAGTATCCTCTGTCGGAGCTCCTCTTGCCCCTTTTCATATCTCTTGGAGAACGATTCCGGGGCTTTTTCGAAACCCTCCACCACCCTTATGATTTCAATTCTCTCCTCTGCATCCTTTGTTCCTTTGATATCTACCGAGAGTCCGAATCTATCCAGAAGCTGAGGCCGGATTTCTCCTTCCTCCGGGTTCATAGTCCCTACCAAAATAAACTTGGAGGGGTGAGCAACAGAAATGCCCTCCCTTTCTACAGTATTCACCCCCATGGCAGCGGAATCGAGCAGAATATCTACCAGGTGATCGTCCAGCAGATTGACTTCATCTATATACAGGATGCCCTGGTTGACTTCAGCCAGGATCCCCGGCTCCAGGGCCTTTATTCCCTCTCTCAATGCCTTTCCTATATCCAGGGTCCCCGTCACTCTATCCTCAGTGGCTCCCAAAGGTAGTTCCACTACCTTTATCTTCCTCGTCATCGTGGGGAGTCCCTCCCCAAGCATGTAGCTGTCATTGCAGGTAGCACACCGAAGGGAGGCATCGTTCGGGCCACAGTTAAATGGACACCTTACCACCTCTATCTCCGGCAAAAGGTCGGCTAAGGCCCTAACGGCAGTGGACTTGCCCGTCCCCTTCTCACCCCTGACCAAGACCCCAAGAAGGCTGGGATTTATCGCGTTCAACACTAAAGCCTGCTTGAGTTTGAGCTGCCCTACTATCGCCGTGAACGGAAGAATGACCCTTTTCATCTGGTTAGACACTTTGTTACCGCCTTTCGGTTCCCCAGTTCTCCAACATTATACTCATCAACTTGGCACGAATTTCGCGCCAAGTTCCTCCAACAACTTCCTACAGGATTTACCGCGATTTGTCAAGCGCCTCAGAGGATATCAGATAGCGTGCATGGCCCTTGAACGGTCCCGTGACCTGAAGGACGGGGACGGCAAGGTGGCACGCATCCTGCTGTGTATGGTAAACTAGACTTATAGACCTTTGGAGCGATTCCTATGCCATGCGATGCCATAATATGCGATTGGAACGGGACAATAATAGCGTATCGCAATGAGAGGCCTATTTTGGAGGGCATAGCAGTGGATGTTTTCAAAGCCTGTTTTCCCTTTCATCCCTTCAGAATGGCTCGCATCCTCAAAACGAGGAGGGAGCTGGAGACGTTGTACCAGGAAGGACGTCGTGACAATGAATTTGATTTCGTGAGGGAGATGTTCCGAGTCTATAATGAGAGAATAATAAACGGGGTGGCGGTTTCGATAATATACCGCTCGATTGAGAAGCACGCAAATAAGCGGCAAACGCAGGCCAAACTCGATCATAGGATTCTGAGACCGATCAAGGAGTGTCACCAAGCCGGAAAGACCACAGGCATCTTCTCCGCCGGATACAAGTATGGCATCGAAAGGATTCTGGCGGTCGCCGGGTATGACAGATACTTTGATTTCTGCGAGGCCGACCGGCTCAGGGAGGACAATGGCAGGGCTGTTGAATTCGCGCTGGACGTCTATAAGAGGAAGCCCACGCTATTGCTGGAACTGCTCAGGGACAGGAATATGGATGCAAGCAGAGTGGCGTATCTCGGTGACAGTGAAGACGCCCAGGGCTGTTTTGAAATCGTAGGAAATACGGTTTTGGCTTTTCTTGCTACTGAGGAGCTAAAGGAGAGCTATGCCCAAAAATACAAGGCCTTCGTCCCAGCGAATGAAAAGGATTTGGTGAACTATCTCAGGCATGCTTGAGACACCGTGACTAATTGTTACCACGTGACATCAAAACGCCTTCAGTGGAGCTTCCTCGGCTATCAAACACGCTGCCTTCCAGTGAAAGAACCCTTCGCCTAATATGTTCCAGGGGCTGGCTCCTCTTCGGGATGCAGTCTGCGCCATTTTTCCAGCAGCTTCTCTTTGGTCTCACGGTGCTGTGGGTCTGGCACGCAGGCGACTGCCGGGCACAGCTCGGCGCAGTGAGGCGATTCGTAGACGCCAACACACTCAGTGCACCTGTCGGGATCAATGACATGCGCAGTGCTAATGGCCCTGTTCGGGCATCCGGGTCTGCAGTCTCCACACAGCCAGGGAACGGTAGCGCATTCCTCAGTAATTATCTTGTAAGCTATTTTGTTAGTCTCCCTTCAATTTCTCCAAGGCCCTGAGCAGTGATGAATTCGCTTTACCCATTTCTTCACAGGCTTCCATCAGTCCGTCGTGCACCCCGGTCTCCCCGAAGCTTTTGGCCTTCTCCGCCCACTCCCTAAATTCCTCGCCATGCTCCGTGTTGTGTTCAACCCAGTAGTCCAACAATACCCTCAATTTGTCCTTCTCAGCTTGGTCCATTACCTTCACCTCCTCGGCTATCTCCTGCCCAAGCAGCGTCAACAGGCCACGTCACAAAAAGGGAATGGTGGGAGATATTGCCTTTGTCCCCATCGAGGTCCTGCTGGTTAGTCTCATTA
>SOKG01000155.1 GCA_004376205.1 Dehalococcoidia bacterium
TCCGACTCAATAGCTTATTCCACCAGGCACGAAGCGCATTGACGGGGAGATCTGCTCAGGGGTGGTAAGCGGGCACTGTTATTGCTGTTACATTGGCAAGGACGTGCAGCACCCTTGGGTTCTGATGTCTGCAGAACAGGGGTATTCAGGGGTGATTTGCAAGTTGATCCTCATGCAGTCCTAGGCATGTCCTCCCTCTAAACCCTCAGCCTGTCGGCGACCCCATATCTCAAATGCTGCGCTCTCACATCCGAGTCGGCCAAGTTCGAGTAGTGCCGAGTCATGGCAAGTGAAGAGTGCCCCAGCTTCTTCTGAAGCGAGAAGGGGTCTCCGCCGTTGCGGAGATACATGACGCTTGAGGTATGCCTCAGCTTGTGCGGATAACATCGCTTGATCCCCGCTTTCTTGCCGTATTCGTTGATGACCTTCTCGATGCGCTCTGCCCCCAGTGCCCTACTGTCAGCGGTCAAGAAGAACCTATCAGTCGCTGTAGGTTCAGGGCGATGCTTTAGCTTGTATTTCAGCAGGGCTTTTGCTACCTTATGCCCAAAGGGAACATATCTCTCTCTGCTTCCTTTTCCCATTACCTTGAGATAACCATTCTCTAGGTCCACGTCATCGAGCTTCAAATTAGCAATCTCGGACAGGCGGTCACCAGTATCCACGAAAGTCAGTATCAAGGTGTAGTCCCGGAATCCACGGTCGGTACGCTTGTCCGGCTGAGACAAGAGCTTCTCCAGGTCTGCGCCAGACAGTGTAGGCACCACCTTCTTGGGAACCTTCGGCATTTTGACCTTGATCATCGGGTTGGTCTCGATGAGACCCTCGCGGCAAAGGTAGCCGAAGAAAGCTCTGATCGCCCTGGCGTAGGTCTCTATGGTCTGGGGGCTTAGCTTGTTGTGCTGTTGTTTCGTGTATGGATGGTTCCTATACTTCTGGCTGTCCTGAAGGGCAATAATAAACCGTCTCAAATCATTGCCAGTGATCATCTCGATGTCTAGGTCACCGCCGAGAAAGTCGCTGAAGTAGCCGACGCTGGAGGTAATCCACTGGATGGTCCGTTGGCTTTTACCCTCGGCCCTGGCGCAGATACGATAAGCTGTCAGCGCATCAGACAGAGTACTCAACTCGGTCTCCTCACGCTGACAGCTTATAGCGCGGTGTTCGGATTGTCGATGACAGAAATCGGCTATTTTGTCATAAGCAGTTGCTCTACTTAGCTTTGCTGGCGTCCCTGGTGCGACTCGAACGCACGACCCACTGCTTAGAAGGCAGTTGCTCTATCCTACTGAGCTACAGGGACGTTTTGGGACCTGCCTCCCCCATTTTAGCACTCCAGAAAGATTTGACAAGTGAAAGCACTCGTTTGTCATCCGACCCTTTTGCAGGGCTTTACAAAAGGCACTATAATAGATACTTAACGCTTTGGCAAAGCGGCATTTTCTGGCAACGGAGTGGAACAGTGCGTCCTAAGAAGGTCTTAGTTCCTGTTAATGGAAGTAAGGTAGATGAGGAGGCGATAAGGCTATCCTGCCGACTGGCCAAGAAGGCGGGAGGCAAGATATATGTTGCATATGTGATCCAAGTGGATCGCACTTTACCTCTAGATGCTGAAGTCAGACCAGAGATCGAGAGGGCGCAACAGGTTCTTGAGCAAGCAGAGCGCATTGCTGAGGAGGAGGACTGCGATGTTGAGACTGACCCGCTGCAAGCGCGTGAGATAGGTCCAGCAGTGGTCGATGATGCGATAGAGCGCGGTGTTGACCTGATCACCATCGGAATCAGTTACGAGAGGGAGTTCGGGGAATTCAGTTTGGGGACTATTATACCTTATGTACTTAAGAATGCTCCCTGCTGGGTGCTGATTTGCCGAGAGCCAATCCCTGGGGAGGAGCGCTGATCTACCATGAATGTGATCATAATGGGCTGTAGTCGTGTTGGCGCTCAATTGGCGGGCATGTTGGATGCTGAAGGGCATAAGGTTACCATCATGGATGTTGAGCCCTATAGCTTCAGAAAGCTTCCTTCAACCTTCAATGGCTTGGCGATGGTGGGCAACGGGCTGGAGGAAGAGTCGCTCAAAAAGGCGGGGATAGAGGAGGCAGACGTCTTTGTGACCGTAACACAAGGAGACAACCGCAATGTAATGGCCTGTCAGATCGCCAAGCATATCTACCAAGTGCCCAAGGTGGTTTCTCGTATCTACGACCCGATACGCGAGGAGATGTACCACAATCTGGGAATAGAGTCTGTTAGCCCCACCAAGGTGGTGGCGGAACTTCTGAAAGACAGGATCGAAGGTTAGGGAAGCATGTATATTATCATAGTTGGTGGCGGCGAGGTCGGCTATCATCTGGCGAGGATATTGCTCAGTGATGGCCATGAGGTGCTGATCTTGGAGCAAGACGCTGCCAGATGCGAAAGACTCTGTGAAGAATTGGGAGAAATCGTCTACCGTGGTGATGGTTGTGAGGCAGCCACCCTGGATTCTGTTGGCACCGGCAGGGCAGATATGCTGGTTGCTGTCACCGATGGCGATGAGGACAATTTGGTGGCTTGCCAGGTGGCCAAGCATAAGTTCAACGTCCCGCGCACCATTGCCCGTATTACCAACCCTAAGAACGAGACTATTTTCGAGATGTTAGGCATTGATGCAACTGTGAGCAGCACCGACCTTATCCTGGCACATATCGAGATGGAGCTTCCTTCGCACCCTGTGATCCCCTTGCTTAAATTGAAGAGCGGCACTTTTGAGGTTGTTGAGGTCAAGATTCCCCCTGGTTCAAAGGTAGTGGGTAGAAAGATCGGCTCCTTCCGTTTGCCTAAAGGGAGCGCCGTTTTGCTGGTGATTGGCAAAGACAAAGGTCCTCAAATCCCAACAGTGGAAACCGTTCTCGAGGCTGAGGATGAGGTGGTGGTAATTACAAGTGCTGAGAACGAGGAGGCAATGCGGACGATGCTGAGTGGCAAATGATGTGTTGCCTGCCAAGCGCTTGGTTAGAGGGGAAGAATGCCTAGGGTCGTGTTTCAAGGAGAGCGAGGTGCTTTCAGCGAAGATGCTGTACTAAGGTTTTTCGGCGATGTCGAGCTTCTGCCTCGTCGCTCCCTTGCTGATGTTTTTGAAGCTGTGACTGAAGGCAAGGCTGATTTTGGGGTCATTCCTGTAGAGAACTCACAGGCAGGCAGCATCAACGAGACCTACGACCTATTATTGAAGTATGCTCTCAATATCTACGGCGAGATCGCTCTAGAGGTGAACCATTGCCTCATGGCACCTGCGGGCGAGAGCCTGGCCAGCATAAAGACGGTTTACTCTCACCCTCAAGCCCTAGCTCAATGCGAGCAATTCTTGAGGAAGCTGGAGGTTGAAATTGTGCCCACTTATGATACTGCTGGCAGCGCGAAGTTGATAAAGGAAAAGGGTCTGGTAAGCTGCGCCGCAGTGGCAAGTAAGAGGGTATCTGAAATCTACCAGATGCCAATACTGGCCGAGGACATTCAAACAATCACTGACAACTACACCAAATTCTTCGTAATCTCCAAACAGAAGGCCAAGTACGCTGATGAGAATAAGACCTCGCTTGTCTTTGGCACAAAAAATGTCCCCGGTGCCTTACATGACTGTTTGGGTGCTTTCGCCACCAGGGGCATAAACCTGACTAAGCTGGAATCAAGACCAAGCAAGAATAGACCTTGGGAGTATGTTTTCTATGTCGATTTAGAAGGGCATATCGAGGATGACATTTGTAGCCAGGCTTTACAGGACCTTCGTGAGAAAACTAGGTTCTTAAAGATTATTGGTTCCTATCCCAAAAACGTAGCATCGGCATGAAGGATTTCTGATAGGGGAGACTAGTCAAGTTTTCCTCTCGCCCGGTCAAGCTTCGCTTTGAGCTCATCCCTTTTCTGGCTCGCAGCCTCTTTCCCCTCCTCCCATGCTGACTTGCCCAGGGAAATGAACTCGTCCGCTTTACTTCGCAGTTGCTCGCGGGTCTTCTCTCCGGGCTGCGGAGCAAACACTAAACCCAAAACTGCGCCTATAATGGTGCCCAACAGTAGGCCGGTGAAGAAGCTCGGGCCACTATTTTCCTCTGCCATTCTTTTCCTCCTTTCCTTGAGAGCGTTTCGATAGGGTGACTATAGCCTTTCTTATTCCCGCGGTGAAAATGGCACCTGTCGTGAGTGGCTTGACCACTCTACCAGATACAAAAGAGGAAACGGTTCGAAGGGCAGAGAAGAAACCCCGTGCTGCATCCACGGTGGAGGACACTTTACGGAAAATGACAATTGTTAGAACAGAGAATAAGAGGGCAGACGCGATCACTAGAAATGCAGAGATGATGATCATTACATCGCGAAATTGCTCAAGCATAAAGCGTTACCTCCCGCAAGTTTTGCCTCTGTAGTTAATATACTACGATAATCAAAGAACGGCAACACCAGGTTGTGAGCAGTTGGCTGAATCGACCCCACCGCTCATGGCGACAACAACTCGTCGGGCGCTGTTTCTCATCACTGGCTCTTGATATACTCGATTGCTCGCTCGAGCTGAGGATCATAACCAGCCTCGATATCCTCTGCTGTTATCTCGACCGTCACATCCGGTAAGATGCCTTGTCCTTCTATTTGCCGCTCGTTGGGGGTGTACCACCGGGCAGTGGTGATATAGATGGCAGAACCATCGCTCAACTTGTGGAAATGATTGACACTTCCCTTGCCCAGAGTCTTGGTGCCAATAACAACTCCCCGTCCGTGATCCTGGAGGGCGCCGGCAACTATTTCGCTGGCGCTGGCGCTGATGCCGTTCACCAGTACTGCCAGTGGCAGGTCGGTGGCCAGTCCTCCTTCCCGTACTTCCCAGGTCTCTCTAGTTCCTTCCCCGTCGATCACATAGAGGACGATACCTTCCTCAAGAAACTGGCTGGCTAGGTCTACTGCTGCCTCGAGAACACCTCCAGAGTTGTCACGGAGGTCAAGGATGATGCCGCTCACGCCATCAGCGGTTATGTCCTCAAGAGCTGAGATTATCTCGGCCCCAGTACGGCTCGAGAAGTGACTAACCTCTATATGAGCGATGTTGTCAAGACGTATGCTAGGCAGAACGCTAGCTAGCTCTATTTCCTCACGGGTTATCACGATATCCTGTGGAACATCTTCCCCCTGGTGCAGTATGCGGAGCGTAACTTGGGTGCCTAGCTCTCCCCTGACTTTGAGTGTAGCCTCAATCAGGCTTATGCCTTCAGTAGTCTCACCATCTATCTCCAGGATCCTATCTCCAGCCATCATGCCTTCCCTCTGCGCCGGACTGCCGACGAGGGGGGCAACTACTGTTAGCCATCCCTCCTCATCAATCCTGATCTTGACTCCTACACCTCCGAACGATCCCTCCAGCTCCTGCTCACTTAGCGCGTACCGCTCCGCATCGAAATAGGCAGCCCAGGGGTCACCCAGGGCCTCAATCATCCCCTCGATTGCGCCCTGGCTCAGCTTGTTCAGGTCAAGCTCATCGCTATCTATGAAATCATCGAGAATGATCTGCCATGCTTCTTCAATTAGGTCGAACTCGTGTTCGGTGGGGGATGTTGCCCAAGGTGACCAGTCGCAGCCAGCCCCGAAATAGGCAACAATAAAGAGTATGACCAGAAGCAAAGGCGCTGCAATTCTAACCACTTTCCACATAGCTCTCCCCCTTCAGTGATAGGCATGCTGATATTAGCAGCTTTTGCTCAAACAGGCAATCGTAATTGACAATCAGCAGTGTTGGCTGTTATCCTAATCAAGGCTAGTTGAAGCTGACGACAAGGAGGAATAGATGACCGGCATCGCTTCTTATGGGGCTTACGTACCCCTTTGGCGGCTGAGTCGGGAGGCGATAATGAAGGGGTTGCGTGGCGAGAAGGCTATCCGCAATTTCGATGAGGATAGTACCACCATGGCGGTGGCAGCCGCAATCGATTGCCTAAAGGGCCGGAGTAGGGAGGCGATAGACGGCTTGCTGTTCGCATCAACGACTGCACCCTATAAGGAAAAGCAGATCGCAACTACAATAGCTGCAGCTGTCGATCTGCGGCGTGACATTATTACCGCCGACTTCTGCAATTCTTTGAGGTCTGGAACCACTGCCTTGAGGGCAGCGCTAGATGCTGTGAAGGCCGGGTCAGCGAAACAAGTGCTTGTGGTGGCGGCTGATTGCCGCATGGGGGCTCCAGGGACCGGTTTTGAGCAAAACTGCGGTGATGGCGCTGCAGCGCTGCTTATCGGGGACTCAGATGTGGCCGTCAACATAGAAGCCTGGCATTCCATATCCAACGAGCTTCACGATATCTGGCGAAGAGATGACGATGACTTCATCCGATCTTGGGAGGATCGGTTTGTCTATTCCATGGGCTATGCGGACACGGTGACAGAGACTGTCTCTGCGCTGCTGCAAGAATGTGGTCTTGGCCCCAATGATTTCACTAAGACAATTTTCGCAGCTCCCACCGCAAGGGTGCACGGTGAAATCTCGAGAAGGCTGGGGCTTGATCCCAAAACACAAGTCCAGGATCACCTATTTGATGTAATGGGCAATACAGGTGCTGCCTATCCGTTGATGCTGCTGGTGGCAGCATTGGAGGAGACGAAACCGGGGGATTGCTTGCTGCTTACCAGCTATGGCAATGGCAGTGATGCCTCAGTGCTCAGGGTGACCGACCAGATAGAGAAGATTAGGGACCGACGAGGCATGAAGGGTCATCTGGCAACAAAGAGGATTGTCGATGACTATCGAATATACCTGCAGTGGCGAGAATTGCTGACATTCGAGGCACAGCCAACCCCTCCAGGAGGGTACATATCCTCATCTGCGCAGTGGAGGGATCGTAGCCAGATATTCCCCCTACATGGCCTGAAATGTCGGGCCTGTGGCGGTATCCACTATCCGCCGCAAAGAGTATGTCCCAGATGTCGGACGAAGGACCAGTTCGACGAGGTGAGGCTATCCGACAAAAGGGGCAAAATATACACCTTCAGCGCGGACAACCTGTGCAGTAGGCGCGAGGCACCTCGGGTGACTGCAATCATCGATTTTGAGGGTGGGGGGCGCATGGCAACCATGATGACTGACAGAGTGCTCGAGGAGATAGAGGTGGGGATGTCGGTGGAGCTGAGCTTCAGGAAATTGGCCTCTCAGGACGGGGTACACAACTATTTCTGGAAATCGATACCGCTGAGGGGTTAAACCGATAGCAGAAGAGGAGAAAAAAGCAATGCCGGGTATTAAAGATAGAGTTGCTGTAGTAGGCATGGGCTGTACAAGGTTCGGGGAGCTCTGGGATAAGAGCGATCAGGATCTGATGGTGGAGTCGTGCCATGAAGCTTTGGCGGATGCAGGGATTGAGCTTAAAGAGATTCAGGCAGCCTGGTTGGGCATACAGGGCGCAGAGACAGGCTGCTCAGGGGTAAGGCTGGCTCGGGCTCTGAAAACGGATTATATACCTGTCACCAGGGTGGAGAACTACTGTGCCACAGGGATCGAAGCCTTTAGGGGTGCCGCTTATGCTGTGGCTGCTGGGATATATGATATTGCGCTGGCCTGCGGCGTGGAAAAGCTAAAGGACTCGGGGGCCACTGGGATTACTCAAACGGGAGGCGAGCCGCAGTTTGGCAGTTGGGTGTGGGCGCCAATTGTGGCGCCGGCTAGATTCGCCCTCTCTGCCACCAGGTATTTCCACACCTATGGCTTGAGCCCAGAGGAGGGTAAGCGGCTCTTGGCCAGGATCGCAGTCAAGAACCACCACAACGGCAGTCTGAATCACAGGGCTCATTTCCAGCGGGAGATAACCATAGAGCAGGCGATGAATGCCCCGATAATCGCCTGGCCGTTGGGGCTTTACGATTGCTGTGCGGTGAGCGATGGCTCGGCAGCGGCGATTATCACCCGGCCTGATATCGCCAAGAATATCAGGGATGACTATATCCTGGTTAAAGGGTTAGCCATATCCTGTGGAGCAGGACCACAGGGGGTAATAGCGGATGACTACGATTACCTCCACGTTGATGAGATTGTGCGCTCTGGCCAGGTGGCCTACGAAGAGGCCGGCATAAAGGATCCCCGCAAGGAAGTCGACATTGCCGAGATACACGATTGCTTCACTATCACCGAGGTTTTGATCTGTGAGGACCTTGGTTTCACTCCCAGGGGCAAATACAGGGAGGATATCGAGGCTGGCACCTTCGACTTGGGAGGGGAGGTGGCGGTCAACGCCGATGGTGGCTTGAAGTGCTTCGGACATCCTGTAGGCGCCAGCGGGATCAGGATGATCTTCGAGTCGTACCTCCAGCTTCAGGGGAAAGCGGGTCCCCGGCAGTTGAAAAATCCCAGGATCGGCGTGGCTCAGAACTATGGTGGTCTTCCCGGTGGCGGCGTTTCCGGAGTAGCCATCGTGGGATGCAGGGATTGAGCCTGAAGCAAGCATTTGCTGGGGAGAGGTGAAGGCGGGCATACCAGTAGAATATTTGTTCTAACTTGATATAATGCTCCTGATTTGCTATACTAAACAATGGCTCAGAAAACGATCGCCGTTAACCGCAAGGCGTATCACGATTATCACATTGAGGAGAGCATTGAGGCTGGGCTGGTCCTGACGGGCACTGAGATAAAGTCCATCAGGGCAGGAGGGGTAAATCTTCGTGATGCCTACGCCAGATCGGAAAAGGGTGAATTGTGGCTGCTGGGCGCTCATATTGCCCAGTATCCGGGGGGTAATAGATACAACCACGAGCCGAAAAGGCCGCGGAAATTGCTGCTGCATCGTAGACAGATAGCGGAACTCAGCGGTGCGGTAATGAGGAAGGGGCTCACCATAGTGCCCCTGAAGTTGTACCTTAAAAAGGGAATGGCCAAGGTGGAGCTGGGACTTGTCAGGGGCAAGAAAGTCTACGATAAGCGTGAGGCACTAGCTCTGCGCGATGCCCAGCGCCAGATAGAGCGCGCGTTCAGCCAGCGTACCCCAGATGAAGGCAAGAAGCGCTAGCAGCTTCTTTACATAAAGAAATGGGGACGTGCGGTTCGACAGGGGGGTTTGATTCCGGAGTTGCAAGTCGAGGTGCCATCAACCTCGTAAATCAGGTGGCAAAAAAACAACTGGCGAACGCGAATACGCACTGGCAGCCTAAATAAAGGGCAGCCACGTCCATCTCAACCTCTCCTCGAAGGGTGAGAATTGGGCGCCGAAAAGTCGAGGTGCAGCGACCCCGATGCCGGTAAGGGTCGCCCAAGATAAATCGGCTGGCTCTGCCGTACCTGGTCAGCGGAGGACGGTTGAGTGAGAACAAACGGCTGACTAAGCTTGTAGATACTCTGGATGGGATTCTTCTGGACGGGGAGTTCGACTCTCCCCCGTCTCCACCAATGAAAAATCAAGGCCTCTCTGTGTTGCAAGAGAGGCCTTTTGTTATCCGGGGGAGGGGACACCGGGCAAACGGCTAGCAGAAGTCCAAACAGGTTTCTCAAAACCATATAGTTGGGACTGCATCGTTGAACAACTCTGGGGTGCTCGTAACACACGTTTAGTCCAGCAGTCCCTCATCGCTGCCAACTGTCCAAAATACTGCGTGCAGACTGCATTTGCGGACTGGCGATGGCGTGCCCAGAAGCCCCTAGGTTGAAGCGAAAATACAGTCCTGCGAATGTTCCAGTCCGTCATAAAAGACCCTCAGTAGAATTGCCTATGAGAACATGTGTTCTGTAGATAAACGAGTGGTTTGTGTATTGAGTGCCCGGACGGTGGGAGGCTGCCGGGAGGCTGTACCTGGGGCTCAGGGATATTGTTGTGCACTTAGGGTGGATAAAACGCCCAGATTTTGATCTCAGGGCCTTGCTAGTTCAAGGAGCGACAATCCAATGTCAGCGGCGGATGGTGGAGCGGTGGCAAGCAGTTGGCTGAGCTTTGATGCCGTGGATGGAATTGTTCGTTTCGGCCGGGGCCTTTCGGGGAGTAGATTGCAGCAGCTGCTCCGGGACACATTGTATTCTCATGATGCGTTGGTGGACCGCCTAGGAAACCTCTTTCTAGGGACCTTTT
>SOKG01000247.1 GCA_004376205.1 Dehalococcoidia bacterium
TAACCGCCCCAAATCAAAGCTATCTTAGCCCCCCAAATCCATATTGTAAAGGGGGGAGCGCTTGCTGCATCGACCAGCCCGGCCCAGAGGGCAGGCGTGTGATCCGCGTGGGCACCAGCACCATCAGGTTACTCGAGCGTGTAGCCAGGACCAACGAGGGAGGGATAAGACCTTTTGCCGGCTGGGCAAGTACAACGAGACCCGAGGTTATCATTGAAACCGGGTCGGCGAAGGGGGGCAGCGCCCTGTTCTTCGCCTCGATCTTCGATCTAATCGGGGAAGGAAGGGTTGTGACCATCGATGTTGATGATCTTGCCTCACGCAACTTGTCCCATCCTCGTATCATGACAATCGTGGGGGATTCTGTTTCCGATGACGTGATCAGCCAAGTCCGACAACGCGTTGGTAACCAAACCGCCATGGTGTCCTTGGATTCTGACCATAGCAAAGACCATGTCCTAAGGGAAATGGAGTTATACAGCGAGTTCGTTTGCCCTGGGCATTATTTAGTGGTAGAAGATACGGGTCTCAGGGGGCCTGGGCCCGGCAGGGCTGTTAAAGAGTTTTTGCGCCACAGAAAAGACTTCGTATTGGATCGTACAAGAGAGAAGTTTCTGTTAACAACTTGCCGTGGAGGTTTTCTGAAGAGGATACGAGATTAGTAGTTGTCTGGCTCAGAAGGAAAGCTGTCCTGGGCAGGTTCTAAGCCAGTTCAAATTGAGGCTATGAATTGGGGAAGGTAGCAATTCCTGTTGCCGCTGCAGGGTTGGAGAAAATGAGCGTACCGCTCTCTCTGGAATTGGGCGACACCACGTCGGGTCGATTGAATATGAATTCACGCGTGTAATTGAAGCGACAAAGCTCCTTCCCTGAACATTCTTCAGAATCGAGCTGGCGGCGTTTCCATATCGCAGGCTTCAAGCGCCTGTTCGATGGTTTTGGCGGTTCACATGTAATCCCACATATAGCTTTGAGCCCCGATTGAGTAGTAGAATCCCTTCTGCATTTCGGTATCACTCGGATCGTTTGCTTACCTCTGTCATCCGCCAATTGCGATGCCAGCTTGGTCGGAATCGAGGATCCTCTCGGTGAAGTCCCCATGTGAGGGAAGATCGGCCGTTTCCAGCGGCTCCCCTACTCTACCTGACCATCTGGCTGGATTTCAAGCCGTCGGCAGTTATCTCGAAGGCACTGCTGGTGGTGTCTGGTTTCTTGGGGCATTGGATTTGAAAGAAGGCCAGTAGCAGTGTAGAATGGCTGGTAGTGGAGGAAGAGCGTGAATGTTTTCGGGTGGCGACCAGTGCCGCGCAGTAGTGAACTTGTTCATGCGCGAGGTGTACGGACGTCCCGATGCAAGAACTCAAGAGCAAAGTTACGATAGTCATTCCGAACCGCAATGGGAGAGAATATCTGGAAAGGCTGAGTATTCAGAATGATATCGGTGGTGTGCGTGTACAATAACGAGAGAACTCTGCGGAATGTCCTGCTCAAAAGCCTGGAGAGACAAACGGTCGAGTTTGAGCTGATAACGATAGACAATAGGGACGGTAGGTTCAAGTCGGCAGCGGAGGCGCTCAACTACGGGGGCGAGAAGGCAAAGGGTGATTACATAATGTTCGTGCACCAGGATATGTGGCTGGGTTCCAACTCGTGGTTAGAAGATGTTGAGGACATGCTGCGATCGATTCCGGACCTGGGAGTTGCCGGTATGGCCGGCATGAGCGAGGAAGGCAGAACCTACCATGAGAGGCGACGATGGTCCATAGAGGACTTCGGCGAATTGTGGCAGGAGATAGGCCTTGTCAAACAGCCAGAAGAGGTACAGACCCTGGATGAATGTCTTCTGATAGTGCCCCGAGCCGTATTTGACAAGCTCAAGTTTGATGAAAAGACATTTGATGGCTGGGATTGCTATGGCGCAGACTACTGCTTATGTGTCAGACACTTGGGACTGAAGGCATTCGTAATTCCCGCACATTGTGACCACAGCTGTTTGAGGGCACACTACCTACCTTGGGAATTCAGGAATCTCCTCAAGTATCAGAAGAGGCTGCGCCAGAAGCATAGCGGTCAATACAAGGGCATCTATACCTGGATGGGCAAGATCTCCTGGGCAGCCTTCAGGTGGCAGGAACTGATAGGGCTTCTTGGGCCGATCTTTGTCCGATTGTTTCCACGCTTTCAAACTACGCTGCAGAGAGCTCTCTCCGGATGTGATTCGCTCTTGGATCTGGGCTGCGGCTATTTTTCTCCAATTGATCGATTCAACATACCGTTCTCAGTGGGTGTTGAGTTGTTTGAACCCTATTTGCAGGAGAGTAAAAGAAAGGGTATCCATAGTCAGTACATTAGGGCTGACATCAGGAGGCTGGAGTTCCAGTCAAAATCCTTCGACGCTGTTATTGCCATAGACGTATTGGAACACCTGACCAAGCAAGAGGGATCTAAACTACTCCTTAAGATGGCCCACTGGGCCACGAAGAAGGTCATAATCCGTGACGCCAAACGGATACCTGTCGCAGGATGTCTATGGCAGCAATCCGCTACAAGAGCATCGGTCTGGTTGGAGCGTGGAGGAGTTGAGCGATCTGGGATTCAAAGTGTATGGAATCAACGGCTGGAAGGGACTCAGAGGATACAAAGCTTCACCAAAATACAGGCCGACATTGCTTTGGTATGCAATCTCCGAGATGACCCAGAGAATAACCTACCATTATCCAAAGCTGGCATTTCAACTAATGGCTGTCAGGAAAATCGACCGTGGGGATTCAAAATGAATTGCCCCA
>SOKG01000020.1 GCA_004376205.1 Dehalococcoidia bacterium
TGCCAATACCGGACCCCAGAAGAGAGTGGTAATCTTGGGGGCGGGCTCGGCTGGAATCAGCGCTGCGCTGGCGTTGAAAAAGGCCTCGGCAAAAGTGCCGCAAGTAGAAGTAACACTGGTGGATCAGAAGAACTATCACTTCATTCTGCCTATGACGTATCAGATAGTCACCGGAAGCGTTGCCCCCAGCCATATCTCTTTCCCTGTGCGCAAGCTGCTGAGACAGCGAGGTGGGGCGAGGCGGGTTAACTTCAGGCAGGCACAGGTACAGGCCGTGGACGTAGAAACAAAGAAAGTAATCACCGATGAGGGAGAGCTGGGATGGGACTATCTGGTGGTGGCCCTGGGCAGCACCACCAATTTCTTCGGCATGGACGACGTTGCAGAAACTGCAGTGCCGTTTAGGTCTCTGGTAGACGGGATAAACATCCATAATCGCATTCTGGACAGCTACGAGGCCGCAGTGTCGGGGGAAGATGAGCAAGGCCGCCGTGAGCCACTCACCTTTGTGGTAGTGGGAGGTGGTCCTACCGGGGTGGAGCTGGCAGCGTCCATTCGGGAGCTTGCTAGCAAGGTGCTGGCAAAGGACTACCCTTCGCTAACGCCCCTTGTTCGAGTGCTATTGATAGAGGCTCAAGAAACTGTGTTGCCGGGTATGAAGGCCAAGACCCAGGAGCTAGCCATCGCCCGGCTTCGGTCTCGTGGGGTTGAGGTAATGCTGAAAACGCGCATCAGCAAGGCTTGGCCGGGTGGTGTCCACACTTCTGATGGCGATACGATACCAACTCGGACTGTCATTTGGTGCGCGGGAATCAAACCGATACCCGTCGTGGATTCGCTGCCTTTTGCCAAGGCGAAGGATGGCCGGATTCTGGTGAATCAATATCTGCAAGTCGTGGAGTCACCTGGAGTCTATGCTATTGGAGACTGCGCCTATCTGGAGCAAGAGGATGGGTCGGGGCCCTATCCCCCGACTTTCCAGGTGGCTTTTCGCCAAGGTCGCGTATGTGCCAGAAACGTCCTCAATGCCATCAAAGGGAAACCTCAACGTCCCTACCGTTCCAAGTTCGTTGGGCAGATATTCTACGTGGACAGAAACACAGCAGTGGCCGAGTTATTCGGTCACGTTTTTGATGGGTTCATCGCCGGAATGATGCGGAGAGGCTTGTTTATCGGGATGCTGTTTTCGTATGGTGGGCTGCTTACGGGATTGAAGAGCAAACTGAGCGCAGCACTTGATTGGACGTTTGCTTACTTCTACAACCGTAATACGGCTCGTCTCGAGTGAGTAGTCGTAGACTGCTTGAAGAAACGCTCACCCTTCTTGCTACTTTGACCTGAAGATGACCATAGGCGTTATGTCAACCGAATCGCTTCAGGAGGTGGGGACTCGGGCCAAGATATGGCTCATAGAAATCCGGCCCCTGTTCCTGCTCGGATCGGTGGGGCTGGCTTTGTTGGGCACGTCTATAGCCTGGTGGGATGGTTTCTTCAACCTTCACCACGCAGTGCTCGCCTTCATCGGGCTCCTCCTCTGGCATATCAGCGTGCAGGTTCTCAACGATTACTTTGATTACAGGAGCGGAGTGGATCTCAAAACTCAGAGGATGCCTTTTAGCGGAGGCAGCGGCATCCTGCCTGCTCAACTCCTCAAGCCCGAATCTGTCTTCAAATTCGGGCTCCTGACCTTTGCCCTGGCGGTTCCCATATGGATATACTTTCTCATTGAAAAGGGCGTGCTGTTGCTTCCTGTGCTTGCTGTGGGTGCTGTTTGCGTTCTTCTGTATACCCCCGTTTTGACTAGGTGGAAGGTGGCGGAGATATCTTCTAGCCTGAGCCTGGGAGCACTGCCTATATTGATGTTCTACTTTGTTCAAACGGGGGACTATGCTACAGTGGCAGTGGTGGGAGCGGTCGCTTCAGGCATCTTGATGTTCGGCATCCACCTTCTAAATCAATTCCCTGATGTCGAGGCGGACAAAGTAGGGGGCAAGAAGACACTGCCCATCGTGATGGGCAGGCGAAGGGCAAGCTGGCTATATCTAGCTGGCACTGTTACATTCTACGCCTGGGTCATATCCTGGGTGGCACTAGGGACGATGCCACCAGCAGCGCTTGTCTGTCTCCTTACTGTGCCGCTGGCTCTCGGCGCAATGATAGGGGCTTTGAACTATCGAGAGGGAGCAAGTTTTACGCCAGTATTGTGGGCGGGCGCGATTGCCTACTTTTTTACGCTGGTCCTATTGGCATTGGGTTATATACTCGACAGCCCCTGAAATTCGAGCTGGCCTAGCCTATGTCAGTCTGGCACCTCCAGTCTCTACAGGATAAATTCATCCTTGTGCCACAAATGGCGTAGGTATTGCTGGCCCGCCCTTATGGTGGTCTAGCGTACTAGAGGTGACCGTACGGTCGCCTTTCCGGGTTTTTCAAATTAGAGGATCGTGGGCTAGAATTCCACTGGTACAGTCTGTCTAGGCGTGACGAGCACGGATCTGTGCCCAAAATGTTATAATTTTTCAACTTTTCCGCCCCCCCATTTTATGACTTCTTTATGATTGACTGCCTAATATGTTGCTAGTGCAAAATACCAGAGCACAGACTGGCGAAATCGAAACAGGAGGAGGTGCACAAATTGAGTAAACTGGTGTTGAGCGGAGTCTTGTTATTAACATCCTTACTGATACTGGCTGGCTGCGAGGAGGGAGAGACTGTCCCCACCGTGTCACCTACGCCTACGCCAACGGCAACACTCGTGGCCACACCAACC
>SOKG01000146.1 GCA_004376205.1 Dehalococcoidia bacterium
CTCGGCAAGCCCCGTTTTCTGCGCTGCCGACCTTCTTGCCCAGGCGGAACACGACGAGATGGCTTCTGCTGTGCTTATCACCATGTCACCTCGTCTGGCAGACGAGGTCAGTAAGGAGGTCGAGCGCCAGCTTACCGACCTGGAGAGGCAGGCCATTGCACGGCAGTCTCTGGAGAATAACGGCGCTATAGTCGTTGTGGCTGGCATTGATGAGGCTATCGAACTGGTGAACCTATATGCGCCGGAGCACCTTTGCCTCGCGATGAAAGATGCCCGCTCCTATCTTGACCGGATTCACCATGCGGGTGGCGTATTCGTTGAGACGCCGGAGACTCTGGGCGATTACACCGCAGGGCCGAGCCATGTCATGCCCACGGGAGGAACCGCCCGCTTCAGCTCACCGCTCAGCGTACTCGACTTTCTCAAGGTCTCCATACTGGTTGACCTGGATGACGAGGCGTTGAAGGCGCTGGGGCCGGCATCGGCATCTATCGCCAGGGCTGAAGGGTTGAGCGCTCATGCCCTCTCGGTCGAGAGGAGGCTCGAAGATCTGGAACTGGGGGAGTCCGGCAAATGACCTACGATCCTATCAGAGGCGCCGAGAACCTTATTAGAGGCGACCTGGCGGGTATCGAGCCCTATGAGCCTATTGTGCCGTTGGAGACGCTCAGCGAGCGCTCAGGCGTTCCTGTCGAGAAGCTGATAAAGCTGGACGGCAATGAGAACCCCTATGGCTGCTCTCCCCGGGTGCGCCGTGCTCTGGCGGACTACTCTTTCTACCATATCTATCCCGACCCTCTGCACAGTGAGTTGCAGGAGCCGTTGGAGGGGTATGTTGGGGTTGGCCAAAAGCATATCGTGGTCGGCAGCGGCAGCGACGAGCTCATCGATCTGGTTTTGCGCGTATTCCTGGAGCCAGGTGATAAGGTGATCAACTGTGTGCCCACCTTCGGCATGTACCCTTTCAGCACGGCGGTCTGCGGCGGCAAAACGGTCACTGTGCCCCGTGACGACGCCTACGAGGTGGATGTCGCCGCTGTGAAATCGGCTATAGATGAGCGGACCAAGGTCATCTTCATCGCCTCCCCCAACAACCCCACCGGTAACGCTACCCTCCCCAACGTCATCCTGGAGCTGGTAGATACTGGAGTGGTCGTGGTTGTGGATGAGGCGTATTATGAGTTCAGCGGGCGGACCTTCGCCCCTTTGGTTCCCGCGTACCCCAATCTCATAGTCCTGCGCTCGTTCAGCAAATGGGCGGGGTTGGGTGGCCTGAGGGCTGGCTACGGCATCTTGCCCTTCAACATCGCTGAGCTTGTCCGCAGGATCAAGATGCCGTACAACGTGAACATAGCGGCGATGATTGCGGTCAGGGAGTCACTGGCGGACATCGATTATCTTCGAGACAGGGTCAAGGCGATCATTGCCGAGCGGGAGCGGCTCTCCGCTATGCTGAAGGAGCAGGGGGTGCTCTTGCCGCTGCCTTCTGAAGCGAATTTCATCCTCTGCCGGGTTGCCAGAGGCGACGCCCGGGAGATAAAGCAGGGACTGGACAAGAAGGGCATCTTCATCAGGTACTTCGATACCCCGCTGCTGAGGAATATGCTGCGCATAAGCGTGGGCAAGCCGGAGCATACCGATGCCCTGGTCGAAGCGCTGGCTAAGTTGGAAGGAGGGTAACATGCCCGCTGAGAGAAGAGCTACTGTAAACCGTTCTACTGGCGAGACCAAGGTCAGGCTGGAACTTGTGATAGACGGTAGGGGCAAGTGCCAGGCGAGCACCGGCATAGGGATGCTCGACCATCTCATAGGCCAGATAGCACGGCACGGCCTGTTCGATTTAGAGGTTGAGGCCAAAGGCGATGTCGAGGTAGGGCAGCATCATACCCTGGAGGACATCGCCATCTGTTTGGGCCAGGCGTTTGACCAGGCGCTGGGAGAGCGGCGGGGCATCGTCCGGATGGGGCACGCCGTGGTGCCCATGGACGAGGCGCTGGCGATGGTAGCGGTTGACATCAGCGGCAGAGGCCATGCCGCTATTGAGGCTCCCCTTGAGGGCAGGGATATAAGCGGCCTGGACTCTGACCTGATACGGCACTTCCTGGAGACCTTTGCTACGGAAGCGAAGTTGAACCTCCACGCCAGGCTTCTCAGCGGGGTCAACGACCATCACAAGATAGAGGCACTGTTCAAGGCGCTGGGGAAGGCGCTGGATGCTGCCAGCAGGATCGACGAGCGGCTGGGGGGCGAGGTGCCCAGCACTAAGGGAACCATATAGAGCCACTACTTTTATCTCCCGAAAAGCGCTCTGCACAAGTTATTGTGGTGCCTCCTCAATGGTCAATTCCTCCAATCACCTCCCGCCTCTGGTCATCTAGCTGTCAAAGAGCCCAGACGCTCAGATGTCTAGCTGTCTGGATGGCCAGGTTTCAGCCTTAGACGTGTGACTTGCGCAGCGGGATTTCCTTGATGAAGAGGTTGACTACCCAGGCGATAACGACAACGATAAGACCTATAAGGAAAACCTGCGTGATGGCGGAATTGAGAGCCAGCTTCAGCGTCTCCAATACCCCGTCAAATAGCACTACCCCCTGCTGGCCCAACTGCTTGAAGGGTTCCCATAATTCAGCCTGGGCCTCGGGATTGATCAGTGCCTGGGGATTGTGTGCCAGGGCATTTAATCGTTCCGGCGAGATAACCTCTTTTGCTTCAGCGGAAACCCCATTGATAAGCTCGGAGGCGAAACGATTGTTCATTACCGAGCC
>SOKG01000093.1 GCA_004376205.1 Dehalococcoidia bacterium
CTCGAACCCACGACCTCAGCCTCCGCAGGGCTGCGCTCTATCCTACTGAGCTACAAGCGCTTTTCCAGAAAACCCTTTTCTGCCACGTAAAGGCCATCACGCGACAACAAAGTGCCGGAGGGGAGATTTGAACTCCCACGCCCTTGCGGACACTACGCCCTGAACGTAGCGCGTCTGCCATTCCGCCACTCCGGCTTACAAACGCTGTCGATGAAAAGTGGCTACACCCAACCTGCCCCAAAACCAATTATAGCCTTTCCGTATTTTGGGGTCAAACCTTCCTGCAGCCTTAGGAGCACTTCGAGCGGATTGGCCCGCCGCGCGGGATTGGCCTCTACAACCTGTGCCTCTGCACAAACCGCCTCATGCGCCTCAGCGCCTCCCTTATATCGTCAAGCGCAGTCGCATAGCAACAGCGCACATATCCTTCGCCACTTTCCCCGAAAGCCGAGCCGGGAACCACGGCTACCCTCTCCTCGATAAGAAGCTTCTCAGCGAATTCTTGAGAGGAGAGACCGGTTACCTTAACTGAGGGAAAGGCATAGAACGCACCCTTTGGCTCGAAGCAGGAGAGCCCAATAGCGTTCAGCCCCTTTACCATCACCCGGCGCCGTCGGTCGTAGTCGGCAACCATTTCCCTGACGGAGGGCTCCCCGGACTTCAGCGCCTCCATAGCTGCCATCTGTCCCGTTATAGGGGCACACAGCATAGTATACTGGTGGATCTTGGTCATCGCCTCGATTATCTCCGCCGGGGCTGCAGCATAGCCTACCCGCCACCCGGTCATGGCATACGATTTGGAGAAGCCTCCGAGCAGGATCGTGCGTCCCCGCATGTCGGGAAGGCTGGCGAAGCAGGTGTGCTTGACTCCATAAACCAGTTGGTCATATATCTCGTCCGAGATCACTATCAGGTCACGCCTCTGGGCTACCTCGGCTATCTCTTCCAGATCGGCTCTGCCCATCACCGCACCGGTTGGGTTATTGGGATAGCCCAGAAGGATAGCTTTGGTGCGGCCGGTGACCCGTTCCTCGATATCGGCTGCCTTAACCCTGAATTCGTTCTCAGCGGTTGTTGGCACCGGTACGAATACTCCCCCCGCCAGGATAGCGCACGAGTTATAGGAGACATAGGTAGGTTCCGGGGAAATGACCTCGTCTCCGGGGTTGATGACAGCCCTCATCGCCAGGTCCAGCCCCTCGCTCACGCCCACGGTGATCAGGAGTTCGTCATCTGGAGCATATTCCAGCCCGTAGCGCACACTCAGGTTTCGCGCCAGCTCCTGCCTCAGTTCCAGCATCCCCCGGTTCGAGGTATACATCGTATATCCCTTCTCAATGCCGGAAATGGCAGCCTCACTGATATGCCAGGGCGTGGCGAAGTCAGGCTCGCCCACTCCCAACGAAATGACATCCTCCATCGTGGACAACAGGTCGAAGAATCTCCTGATGCCCGAAGGGGAGAGCCTCTCCACCCGCTGCGAGATGAGCCCGCGGGCACGCCTGGAACGACCTACTGGCCTGGCCGACATGGCAAAGCCTCCTGTACCTATAGTGTCAGCGGCTCTCGCCGCACCTTTTCTTCACCCTCCAGAATTACTCCATCCTGTTTGTATGGCTTGAGGAAAAAATGAGTCACAGTACCCTGCACCAAATCCAGGGCAGCGAGCTTCTCGGAGACGAAGCTGGCCACCTCATGCTCCGTCCTAGCTACCACGAAGACAGCCAGATCGTAGGCCCCAGAGACCAAATAGACCGAATGCGCCTCGGGAAAGCGATATATGCGCTCGGCGATAGCATCGAAGCCGACATCCTTCTGCGGCTGCATTTTGACCTCGATGAGGGCCTGCACCCGCTCCTCACCAGCCTTCTCCCAGTTCACCACCGTTTTGTATTTGACGATAGCGCGATCCTTTTCCGCCTCTTCGATCGTTTTTCGTACCTGTTTCACGGACAGGCCCGTCATGGCAGATATTTGCTTTAAAGTCGCTCTGGCGTCCTTCTCCAAGACTTCAAGGACTTCCCTTTTCATCCCTTCCCCCCTTTGCGCTCTTCAACAGCCATTCAGTGGCCAACCAGCAGTCGCTGTCCTCATAATAGCAGAGCTCAAACAACCTGTCATCCTCGGTGCGTATGCGAAAATGCCTTTCCCCAGGCTCCTGCCACTCTTTTTCAACCTTTTTCACCCTGTGCTCCGTGCCTTCCCAGAGGAAGGACTTTGGCCGCTCCGCATAGGTGTGGCCTGAGTAGCAGATAACCTGTACGGGATTATGTTCCATCTAAATCTCCGGCTGTCTCTGCCCCCACCTCGTCGCCTGCTCATAGGCGAAGGCAACCCGAAGCAGCATCTCCTCGGAGAACGGCTTGCCCAGAATCTGCATGCCCACAGGAAGACCATCGACAAACCCCGCAGGCACGGATATACCGGGGATGCCAGCGATGTTTACCGGCAGGGTGCAGACATCGCTCAGATACATCTGGAGCGGATCATCCACCTTCTCCCCGATGCGAAATGGCACCGTGGGAGAAGTAGGGGTAACCAAGACATCACACCTGGTAAAAGCGTCAGCGAATTCCCGGGTGATCAACGTACGCACCTTCTGCGCCTTGAGATAGTAAGCCTCATAATAACCAGCGGAGAGGGCATAGGTCCCCAGCATTATCCGCCGCTTCACCTCAGGCCCGAATCCATACTGGCGGGTCTTCTCCATGGCATCCCACATGTTTCCCGCCTCCCGCACAGAGAAGCCTTATTT
>SOKG01000269.1 GCA_004376205.1 Dehalococcoidia bacterium
CTGAGTTCGTCAGCAAAAAGATTAGCAAAAATGCGTATCTGGGGCTTTTCTCTGCTTGGGTGCCCACCAATACATGGGGGTAGCATCCGAAAACGGTTCCTTTTTCCTGCCAGCGCCTCCACAGCCAACAGATTCAAATGAAAAAGGTGCGCCTGTTACGCTTGTCGCCGTAGCTTAGGCAGCTCGCAGTTCTCAACCCGTCTTGCGCCCCTTTTTCGGTTCTCCTCTGTTTCGGTTGATATGCCAAAATGACCCACTACCATCCCAAACGTTTGAGCAGAAGATGTTCAGCACTCACTCCGCTACTCCTTTTTTGCTACAAGGGACTCATGGGAAAGATGCTCGGCAAATTGTACCCTGCATCTCTTAAGACCTAATCAATACCATTACCGTGGTCCTGCAACGCCAACCGCAATCCACTTAGACATTGCCTGCATCACAAATAAGCTGGGCGACGTGTGTGATGTTACCTTCGCCGTCCCTGATAGGTGATGCGATCACCTCAACAAGTCTTTGACCACCCTTACTCCCAGGTCGGTCCTCATGATAGTGCTTTACTTCTACCTGCTCGTTTGTCTCCAAGACTATCCTCACGGGACATTGACACTCGCGTGATGCACAGGGACTATTCCTCCCGTGAGATACCTCGAAGCAGTGCTGCCCGACTGCGGTCCGCTCCACCAGTTCGTTGTAATACCGCATGGGTACCCGGTGTTGAGTGATACGGAATTCTCGGTCGATAACCATGCATTCACACTCAGTTCTATCGATCAAGGGTTGGAGGAGGTTCCCCAGGCCCGCTGCTTCAATCCTCGTTTCCTCGCTAGCATCAGCCCCCGCCTGAGTTCGCCTGTGCCACACCGTCGCTAAGCTCTCTGTACCCCGACGGCGCATGGCTAGAATAGAGGCAGCCACACCTACGAATGGCAGTACTATGATGTATCCTAACCCCAGGAGCGGTCCCAGTATAGCTGGAACCGCCAATGCGCTGTCACTGGGACCAACCTCAGGCCCTGTCCGTGTCTGCTGGCTCTCCTCCACTTGCATCACCCCCATCCCCGCAAACCATTCTAGCGCAACTAGTCAGCTTTGTCTAGTTATTCGCAGCTTTATACCTGACTTTTTGTAAATTCTTACCTATATTCTGGTGAAATGCTACCTAATACCCTCATCAAACTTAGCCAGGCTGCCGCTGGATAGCGCGCCAATCGATTCTGCGCAAGCAGTCATTGATCCAGAAGGTTTCGCTAAGCGCACCGTGGGATTGGAGGTTGGCAAGACGTGGTCTGGTCAAAACAGCATGAAAAAGGCATGGGGGCAGGTGAACAGATGGTGGTGCTCAATCCGGGGATTCATCTTTGGCAAGAGGGGCAAAGCCATATTAGAGTAACCACTGGAAGGCCAAACGAAGACACGAGCCTGTGGAACTAAAGGCAACCTGGGCTGCAAGCCTGCGGAGGCAGCAAACCTGCAGCCCAGCCGTAGAGAGCTAAGTAGAGTTTGGCGATCTCTGGATGAACAAATTCAACTATGACCTATTCAAAGGCAGCAGTCATAACGCAGGTTCCGTTCACGCAAACATACCCAGGGGGGCAATCAGCGTCCACGGTGCAGACCAGCTCCTTCCTGCGCACCTTAATCAGGCGGTAGATACCGCCAAACCAATATCCTATCACTCGCTTCACTGATGCAACCTCCTATCGAGACGGCACAAGCCCTTAGCTAAATCCAATGTTAGAAGCTCGGTGCAAATGCGGCAAGTGGAATGAATAGGGTGTCTCACGAAATAACAGCCCATTTTTCTGAGAAATACGCTCCCTTTTTCGCGTTGTGTTCTTTGGTCTAGAACAACCCCAGCTCTGCTACCTGGGTTCTGACAGGGGCCTGCAGGTGGATTAAAACAGGTCCAGTCAGCGTACGTGTATCTGGAGCCAGAATGGACGAAGTACGTCACCGCCGCTTGGTCGCACCCACCAAGTCTCCCCGCCGGCAGAGGATGATCCCATTCACAATATAGCCATCCGCTCCCCTTCGTCTTGCTTCACACCGGATGAGATTCTTCCAAACACTCTCTCTGTTTGCACTACGTATCCACAGTTATCAGCCCCTTGCGGATGGCGTACTTGATGAGCTCGGTGCGGTTATGTATGTCTAGTTTCTCCATCACGTTTGTTCTATGTCCGAGGACTGTCCTAATACTAATACCGAGCAGGTCAGCGATCTCCCGGTTGGTGCGCCCCTCGGCAACCAACTTCAGGATCTCCCTCTCCCTACGGGTTAGGCCATCGTAGGGGTCGTGTTGCACATGTTGTAGATAGTCTTCAATCACCAACTTGGCTACGGACGGGTGTAGAAAGGCATCTCCGCTGTGGGTCACTCGGATCGCTGCAACCAGTTCATGGGCTAGCACCTTCTTCGGCAGGCAGCCGCGGGCTCCTGATTTGAGGCCGGACAATAAGTATTCCTTTTTGTCGTACTGCGTCAGAATGATGACCTTCACCTCAGGGTTATCCCCAGAGATACGGCGGGTGGCCTCCAAGCCGTCCATCAATGGCATAGCTACATCCATGAGCACCACATCTGGCACAAGTTCACGTGCCTTCTCGATGGCCTCTCTGCCATCGGCTGCCTCACCCACTACCTCCAAGTCATCGTGAGACGCAAGTAAGGAGCGGATGCCCTCCCGCAGTAAGGCGTGGTCATCTACTATGAGTACCCTTATCTTAGACATTTCAAACCTCCTCGCAGACAT
>SOKG01000190.1 GCA_004376205.1 Dehalococcoidia bacterium
GAGTTATCCCCTACTTAGGGGCAGGTTACTTACGCGTTACTCACCCGTTCGCCACTATCTCGATAAATCGAGACCGTTCGACTTGCATGCATAAGGCACGCCGCCAGCGTTTATCCTGAGCCAGGATCAAACTCGCACTTTAATACCTTACTTCCTTCCACTATCCAGTTGTTAAGGTGCTGACTACTTGCGTAGCACTTAAAGTAATAGTTTATGCGCTTTCAATGACTTTGTCAAGCTTACTTCGCTTGCCACGCGCAGTATTTTTAGCACGCTTTGATGCGCTTGTCAAGCCCCTTTCACTGAATGTCCGCCGCAGTTGACAAATTCCCCTGCAAGTGATATAAGACTTCCACGAAGTTCTCCGGCGACTTAACGTTAGCTTCGCATCTCTATTTTCGCTCTGCTCCCGCTGAGGAGCAGACCACCGTGGCAGGTGCAGGTGCGGTTGATTTGGGGAACGGCACTTCTCCTGCTCGAAAACCTCGTCTCCAGGAGTGCATGGTCGACACTCCCTGTGACACGGCCAACGACCCAGATTTCTCACTGTGATTGAGGAGGTGAGAGATGGCGAGAACAGGCGGAGCCCTGCGAGAAAAACCGCCCCCCTCAGCTGGCGGCATCACCCAGCGCAAGCGGGCGGAGGAGGCGCTGCGGGAGAGCGAGGAGCGATTTCGCAATGTGCTTGAGAATTCCCTTGATATGATATACCGGCTAAGTCTTGAGACCGGTACATATGATTATTCGAGTCCGTCCTCCAAGCAAGTCATTGGTTACAGTCCGGAAGAGCTGCTAGCTCTCGGCGTCGAGCAAGCGAGGTCTCTGGTACATCCCGACGATATTCAAAGGCTGGACGAGAATGTCATCCAGTTGTTGACGCAGGCGCTGGGACAGGGTGTGCCTCACCGTATTGAGTATCGCTTCAAGCACAAAGAACTGGGGTACCGTTGGGTGAGCGACACCCGTTCACTAGTATATGATGAGAGAAATGTACCAGTAGCAGTAGTGGGCAATTTGACCGACATCACCGAGCGCAAGAGAGCAGAGGAGACGCTAAGAGACTCAGAAGAGCGGTACAGGCAGTTGTTCGACTCGATCAGTGACGCGGTGATAGTCTACTCCTCGGAAGGAAGGTTCCTAGACTGCAATGCCACTGCGCTGCAGCGGTTGGGCTACACGCGGGAAGAGTTCCTCCGCCTGGGAGCTGCCGATATCGTCCATCCGGATTTCCACCAGACTATGAAGGGTAACCAGAAGAGGATATGGGCTGGAGAACCCACTGTAGTGGAGTCGGTGCATCGCTGTAAGGATGGGAGGAGCATTCCCGTAGAAGTCAATGCCCGCCGGGTCGAATATAATGGGAAACCTGCTATCCTCGCTGTGGTACGCGATATAACGGAGCGCAAGCGGGCGGAGGAGGAGCTGCGAGAGAGCGAGGACCACTATCGCACCATCTTCGAGTCTGCGCCCGTGGCCATCTTCCACTCCACGCCCGAGGGCAAGATCACCAGCGCCAACCCGGCCATAGCCCGCATCTTCGGCTACGAATCGCCCGATGAACTCATGGCCGTGGTCAACAAATCCGGTGTTGCCAAAGCCCTTTACGTTCATCCGGAGAAACGGCCACCGGCTGTCGATATAGCGCTGGCGCAAGAGGGATGGGTCGTGTTCGAGAACCAATACCGTCGCAAGGACGGAAACGTTATCACCGGGCACGTGCTCTTCCGCGCAGTCAGAAACCCCGACGGCACGACAAGCCATTTGGAAGGTTTCATCGAGGACATCACCGAGCGCAAGCGGGCGGAGGAGGAGCTGGTGAAGTACCACGAGCACCTCGAGGAGCTGGTGGAGGAGCGCACCGGCGAACTAAGCAAAGCCAACAAGCAGCTTCAACAGGAGGTCGCTGAGCGCAAGCAGGCGGAGGAGAAGCTGGAAAGGCTTTACCAAAAGGAAACTGAACTGCGCCAGGAGCTAGAAGAGGAAATGAAGAAAAGAGTAGAGTTCACCAGGGCGCTGGCGCACGAGCTGAAAACCCCGCTCACCCCCATGGTGATGTCAAGCGAGTTACTCACCTCTGAACTCAAAGATGAGACTTTGCTGAGGGTAGCCAGGAACATCAGCCGCGGCGCCGCTAACCTCAACAGCAGGATCGATGAACTCCTCGACCTGGCAAGAGAGGAGATGGGCATGCTCCAGATAAAGCCCGAGAGAGTAGACGTGCTGGGACTGCTTGGAGAGGTAGTTGAAGATGTGGCCCCGGTGCCTTCGAGTCGCGGCCAATCCCTGATCTCGAAGCTGCCTCCTACGCTGCCCTCGGTGCGGGCCGATAGAGTCAGGCTGCGGCAGATTGTGCTGAATCTGCTCAACAATGCCTTCAAATTCACCCCTGACGGAGGAGAGATAACTCTAAGAGCCAGGCAAGAGGACGGGGACCTGGTAGTAGAGGTTCAGGATACAGGTCGGGGAATAGCTGAGGAAGAGCAGCAGCGGCTATTCGAGCCCTATCACCGCGTTGATGCTGACAGGGAGTGCATGGCTGGACTCGGGCTGGGGCTGGCGCTCTGCAAGACGCTGGTGGAGCTTCATGGAGGACGAATCTGGGTAGAGAGCGCGCCAGGCAAAGGCTCAACCTTCGGCTTCTCACTGCCACTGGAACGCTCCAGCAAGTAGGAAAAAAGACCAGACCTCTGCTGACTTCCTAGCCTGCATAGCCCAAAGACTCAACTAACTCCAATCGAAACCCCGTTGGCTTCCGTGTTGACAATCCCCTTCCACTAATGGTATGTTAAAGATAGGAGAGCGAGTCAATTCTGCTGCAATTTTGGAGGGGAATAGCATGAGAGAGAAAGTGGAGGCTGCCCTGGCCGAGATAAGACCTCATCTGCAAGCGGATGGAGGCGACGTTGAACTACTGGATGTCAACGATGGCACTGTGACAGTGAGACTAACCGGTGCCTGTGGCGGATGCCCCATGGCAGCGATGACATTAAAGGACGGGGTGGAACGGATAATAAAGGAGCACGTCCCCGAGGTCGCTCAGGTGATCGCCGTCTAGGAAGCTGCTTCGGCCAGGAGATTCAGCGAGCAGTCTGGTGGGTTGCTAAGCCACCCCCCAACTTGCATCTTAGACCCCCTTTTCCAGTTCAAAGGCCCTGTGCAAGGCCCGTAAGGCGTCGCCCGCCCTGGCCTCATCGATAATACAGGTTATCCTTATCTCCGAAGTAGTGATCAGCTCTATATTGATGCCCTCCTCGTAAAGAGCGCTAAACATCCTGGCTGCATATCCCGGCGCTGTCTGCATGCCCGCCCCGATAACACTCACCTTCGCCAGTTTGGTATCACTGACGCACTCACGAGCACCGATGGATTCGACCACGGGCTCAATCACCTTCATTGCTTCAGCAAGCTCACCCTTGGCCACAGTAAAGGTCAGGTCTGTGATCTTGTTGATGCTGGCATTCTGCACAATGGTGTCTACACTTATGTTCGCCCTGGCTAGTGGATCGAAGATAGCGCCGGCAACACCGGGCTTATCGGGAACACCAACGATCGTTATTTTGGCTACATCGACGTCATGGGCTATTCCTCGTACTTTGTTTCCAACTTCCATGGGAGCACCTCCGTGAATAAGAGTACCTGCTTTGTCGCTGAAACTGGAGGCCACCAAGATGGGCATTCTGTACACCTCGCCCAGCTCCACAGCCCGTGGGTGCACAACTCTGGCCCCGTAGGATGCCAATTCCAGCATCTCCTCGTAGCCTATTTCATCCAGCCTCTTTGCCTCCGGAACCAGTCGAGGGTCAGCCGTGTAGACTCCATCGACATCGGTATAGATCTCGCACCTATCTGCCCCTAAACCCACCGCCAAGGCCACCGCTGTAGTATCGGAGCCGCCACGGCCCAGAGTGGTGATATCCATTTCCTCGGTTGTCCCCTGAAAACCGGCAACGATTACGATCTTGTTCTTCTCAAGCTCCTTGCTGATACGATGAGGATCGATGCCCAGAATTCGGGCGCGGCTATAGACAGCATCTGTCCTGATCCCGGCCTGGGCGCCGCTCAGGCTGATCGCGTTGGCCCCCAATGACCTCAAGGCCATAGCAAGCAGAGTGCTGGACACTATTTCACCGGTGGAGAGAAGAACGTCGAGCTCCCGGTCATCGGGATGGTCTGTAACCTGGTTTGCCAGCTCGATCAACTCATCGGTAGTGTCTCCCATAGCCGAGACCACCAACACAACCTGGTTGCCCCCTTCTTTGACTGCAACAGCCCGTCGGGCAACATTCTTGATCTTGTCAGCATCGGCCACAGAGCTGCCGCCATACTTTTGCACAACGAGTGCCATCATCCCCCCTAGCCTTGTATTAGCTTTCTCATGATAGTATAGCCATCCTTTATGAGAGTCCCCGTGCTTTTCGCCTGCGCTTCGCTGAAGGCCTTGGCACCCGTGGCTTGAAAACCGGGGCCCCAGAGTACGAATGGAACCGGGTCTGGAGTATGGGTTTGGACCTCAATAGGTGTTGCGTGATCAGGCATAGCCAGTATGCGGAGACTATCCCCACCACTGGAAAGGAGCTGGCCCACCGCCTCCCGGTCTACCCTCTCGATGGCCTCTATCTTGTCATCGATGAGGCCAGCATGGGCAGCTTCATCAGGCGGTTCAATATGGATGAACACCAGGTCATGCTTCTGCAGAGCCTTGAGGGCACCGGCTACTTGCGCAGCATAGTCGTTGTCCAGGCCGGCTGTCACGCCGGGTATATCCAGGTTTCCTACTCCCGCCATCTTCGCCAGACCCCTGAGGAGGTCCACCCCCGATGTCATTGCTGCATCGAGGCCGTAAGTCCTCCTGAAAGGCAGGAGCTCGGGGATTCTCCCACTACCCCAAAAGAGCCAGATCATGGTAGCGGGGATTTCTCCGCGAGATTGTCGCGCCTTGTTCACTGGATGGCCGCACAGCACATCTACAGAGCGTGCCATGAGGTCTCGCAAAAAGTCACTCCCCGGCCCGTGAGGAAGGAATTCATCAATGGGCCTACCATGAATATCATGCGGTGGAGTGCAGGTCGCCTGGAGCGTATCCGCGTGCCCTTCTATCTTGCAGATGTGCCTGTAGCCGACCCCCTGGTGGAAATGTGTTGTCTCATTGCCAAGGCTTTCCTCCAGCGCGTCAATCAAGGCCTGGGCTTCGCTATCTCCGATGTGGCCCGCGCTATAGTCCCGCATCTTCCCATCATCAATGGCGACCAGGTTGCAGCGAAAGACAACCTCACCCTCAGTGATAGGGATACCCATGCCTATAGCCTCGATTGCGCTCCTGCCCCGGTAGTAGACCTTTGGATCGTAGCCAATTATAGACATACAGGCGCATGCGCTGGAGGGCTCCATCCCCGGCGGCACCGTCTGTACCAGTCCCAGGGTGCCCTCCCTGGCCATTCGATCGAGGTTTGGGGTATGCGCCAGCTCCAGGCACGTTTCCCCCCCTCGCTCAGGAAGCGGCCAGCCTGAGGCGCCATCGATAATCACAACGCAGTACTTCACGACCAGTTAAGTATAGCGCTGTATAGGAGTCAATTCAAGGTAATTCGACCTCTGTGCTCCCTGCAATTTCTTCTACCTAGCAATAAACCTGCCTGAGTAGTCTAAGGTAGCGCAGCAAACATAGGTCACCTCGTCCCCATTTCCTCAGCGTGACAGCGAGGAGGTCTTCAGGATGTAACGACCGTCCTCAATAGGAAACATGCCCCTTAGAGGCAAGGTGCGACCAACCTCGATAGCGGTGAAACCATATTTACCACGGATGCGGTCAATAGCGCCGTTGAGCCTCTCCAGTATCTCAGGCCAAGGGTCGAGCATGCTGAGCTGCCTTCCTGCGATCAGGTTCGATACCCCGATGCCAATGAGTCGCACCGGTACAGCTCTCTGCTCAAGCGCTTCTTCCAACAACCGGCGTCCAACCTCAAAGATAACCCGGTCGGCATCAAAAGCCTCCCTTGAGGTGCGACTGCGAGTAATAGATTCGAAATCAGCGTACCTCAGCTTTAGAGTTACACACTTCGCCTGCTTGCGGTGAGAGCGGAGGTCTGCGCCCACTCTCTCACCGAGGTAATGCAGGGTCGCACTGAGGAAGGCACGATCTGAGGTATCCTCGCTGAAAGTGGTTTCGCGGCTTATGGACTTGGGTGGAGCAGGAGGCTCCATCCTCCTGCTATCAATCCCATTAGCATAGCGATGCATCACCTCACCATGCGCTCCAAAACTCTGCTTCAAAAAAGAAGGCGGCAGCCGGCCAAGCTCACCTATGGTTGTGACCCCCATTCTCTTCAGCACGCACTCGCTCTTCGACCCGACGCAGGGGAGTTTGGCGACAGGCAGGGGATCGAGGAAAAGTCGCTCCTCACCAGGCATAACCTCAATCAGCCCATCGGGCTTGGACAGATCGGAGGCGATCTTAGCCACCACCTTTGAATCGGCGATCCCTACCGAGGCGGTGAGACCCAGAGCTCCCTTAATCCGCCTCTTTATCACCAGCGCGGTTTCCCTGACAGGCCCATAGAGTGGCTCGAACCCAGTGAGGTCCAGATAAGCCTCTTCCAGCCCCAGAGGCTCAATATCAGGCGTAAACCCAGCCAGGATATCCAGAAATCTCGCTGAGGCGTCACGATAACGATAGAAGTTGCCACCAAGGAAGGTAGCATGGGGACAGAGGCGTTGGGCGACAGCCAAGGACATTCCAGCCCTTAGCCCATAGACTCGCGCCTCATAGGAAGCACAGGCAACCACCCCACGGCCCTTAGGGTCACCACCAACCACCACCGGCTTGCCTCTTAGAGCAGGGTTCAACGTCTGCTCTACTGAGACAAAGAAGGCGTCAAGGTCGATATGCAAGATACGCCGCCTCATTTGCTGCCCTTTATGAGAACATTAGTTCTAATCAAAATTATATACTCTTCCCAATACTATTGTCAAGAGATAGACGTTGATTTACCCCGAAATAATATATATACTAGCAACCAAATTCAGACCAATGGAAAGGAGGTGAGAAGATGCCAGAGGAAGAAGTCGGCAGGGTAAGCACGTTCTTTGCCCAACCGGTGGTGGCAGGCATCGATTTGACCTCTACGCTCAATGTCGGGGACAAGATCCACATTCAGGGACACACCACCGACCTTGAGCTTACGGTGGAGTCGATGCAAATCGATAATGTGGACGTTAAGCAGGGCAACGCAGGGGATTCCATAGGGATCAAGGTTCCTGACCGAGTACGGCCCGGCGACCGCGTCTATAAAATCACCTAGTAGGATAGCCAGGGAATCGGCAGAGCGTTTACGGCTTGGTCCTTTCAGATACTAAGAGCCTTTTATTGCTTTCCCCAAGTTTGCCATCTCGATTGCGTGTAACGCAGCCTGAGAGCCGTAATTCCCTGCCTTCGCCCCTGACCTCTCTATGGCCTGCTCCAGAGTATCGGCAGTGACCACGCCTAAGATAACCGGCAGCCCGGTATCCAATCCCACCTTGGCTATCCCCTTGCTAACCTCAGCAGCAATGTAATCGAAGTGCGGTGTTCCGCCACGGATCACGGCACCGAGACAGACTACCGCATCATACCTTCCCGACTCAGCCAACTTCTTGGCGATAAGAGGTATTTCGAAAGAGCCAGGAGTCCAGGCGATGTCGATATCTGCATCTCTAACGCCGTGGCGAGACAATGTGTCCTGCGCTCCCTCCAAAAGCTTGCTAGTGATGAAATCATTGAAACGTGAGACCACCACCGCAAACTTCAACCCCTCTCCCAACAACTTGCCCACATAGTGCTTGGCCACTATTCACCTCCTCATTCTCATTTCATTCATCCACTTTCAGGAGATGCCCCATCTTCTTGCGCTTGGTCTCAAGGTACTTGAGATTTCGCGGGTTGGGCTTAGCCAGGATAGGCACCGTCTCCACCACCTGCAGCCCATACCCCTCAAGTCCAATGACCTTTCGCGGATTGTTGGTGAGCAATCTGATATTGCGCACCCCGAGATCCGCCAGGATTTGGGCGCCAATACCATAATCACGGATGTCGCTGTCAAAACCCAGTGCCTCATTGGCCTCCACAGTATCAAGGCCCTGGTCTTGGAGAGCATACGCGCGAATCTTATTATGCAAGCCGATGCCCCGTCCCTCTTGACGCATGTAGACGAATACACCCCGCCCCTCATCAGCAATAGCTCTCATGGCAAGGTCGATCTGCTCCCCACAATCACAGCGCAGGCTATGGAATACATCACCGGTAAGACATTCGCTATGCACACGGACCAAAACTGGTTGCTCGCTATCCAGATCACCCCTAACCAAAGCAACGTGCTCATCGGGATCGATGGCGCTCTTATAAGCGATGGAGAGGAAATCCCCGTACCCGGTAGGCAAGCTAGCCTCAGCTACCCGCTCGATTAGCCTCTCATGTAAACGACGGTAGGCGATGATCTGGGCCACGCTCACAATCTTGATTCCTTGCTCGGCTGCCATCAACTCCAACTCTGGCAAGCGTGCCATAGTGCCATCTTCACTCATGACCTCACAGATAACCCCCGCTGGATACAGCCCAGCTATCCTTGCTAAATCCACTACCGCTTCCGTATGGCCAGCGCGTACCAGAACGCCACCCTCCCTGGCTCGCAAGGGGAACATATGGCCAGGACGGGATATGTCTCCAGGCCTGGTGGCAGGCTCAATGAGAGCCCTTATCGTGACTGCGCGATCGTGGGCTGATATCCCGGTGGTCACGTCATGCTTGGCTTCAACAGATACGGTGAAAGGACTGCCGAACTTCGAGGTGTTATCATGAACCATCATGGGAATCATCAATTCATCCAGCCTCTCCCCGGTCATGGCTATACATATAAGCCCTCTGCCATATCTTGCCATGAAGTTGATTGCCTCCGGGGTGACCTTCTCCGCAGCTATTACGAGGTCGCCTTCATTCTCCCGCCCTTCGTCATCGACGATAATCAGGAATTTCCCCGCTCTTATATCCTCGACCGCTTCAGGTATCGTCGCCAGCGCCATTTCAAATCCTCTCAAATCAGGTACCTAAAAAGCCATGCTCGCCAAGAAACTCAAGGCTTACGCCTGATTTGCTTTCTACTCTCATCCTTTCCACATACTTCGCCATTATGTCAACTTCCAGATTGACCACGTCCCCGACTCTCTTACCCCCCAATGTAGTGTGTTTCTGCGTATAGGCCACCAAAGAGACAGCGAAGGAGCTCGCATCACAACGAATGATGGTAAGGCTGACCCCGTCCACAGCAATGTACCCCTTCTCAACCAGATACCGCATTATATCCAGCGGCGCAGTCACCTCCATCAAGAGCGCTTCCCCCTCCGGCACCATTGAGATAATCTTCCCTGTACCATCCACATGCCCCTGAACAAAGTGCCCACCAAAACGACCATCTGCCGCCAGTGACCGCTCCAGATTAACGCCCTGCCCGGGAAGCAGTGCCCCGAGGCTGGTACGGCGCATGGTCTCAGGCATTATGTCAATAGAGCAGATATTAGGGCCAATATTGGTAACCGTCAAGCAAGCACCATTGATAGCGATGCTGTCGCCCAACTTCGTCCCCTTAAGAACCTCGGTGGCCGAGACAGTAAGCCTACCAGACTGGAGTGACTTAACTATGCCTACTTCCTCAACAATCCCGGTGAACATTTCTTCAGCCTGATACCTTACAGTACTTGCGCAGAATCATCACGTTAAGGTCATTCTATCACCTCGACCTTTACGTTGCAACTATAAGCGTATAAGAAGGCTGCCTGCGGCGACGCCGCAGGCAGCCGTATTAAATTCACTGGTGGGGATCCTGCCGCTATATATACTGGATAGCGTTAACTATCTGTACCGTG
>SOKG01000099.1 GCA_004376205.1 Dehalococcoidia bacterium
GATTTTCGACTACGGATACTTCCTGGGCCATGTTGACGAGATATTCGAGCGGGTGAGGTTGGGATAACAGACAGTGGCGAGGAAAACGCTGAAATATTGGTGGGAAGTAGGGGGAACCAAGTGAATGCCAGTCCTGCTTGAGACCGATCTACCTAATCTCTACTACCGGGGCAAGGTACGTGACACCTACGAGATGGACAGCGACCAGTTCCTCCTCATAGCTACCGACAGGGTCTCTGCCTTCGACGTCGTCCTGCCCGGCGGCATTCCCGACAAGGGGATCGTCCTCAACCAGCTCTCCGCCTTCTGGTTTGAGCGGACCTCTCACATAGTGCCCAATCACCTGATCGAGGTCGTTAACGACGTCAACTGGCTCAATAACACCTACGGGGAGAAGGTCTGCTCAGGCTACTATTCCTACCCTCCTTACGTTGCTCGGCGTTCCATGATCGTAAGGAGAGCGCAGCGCATCGACGTCGAATGTGTGGTTCGAGGATACATATCAGGCTCGGCATGGGCTGAATACCAGAAGAGTGGCGCAGTGTGCGGGGTGGCGTTGCCAAATGGTCTAAAGGAGTCGGGGCAACTTCCCCAGCCTATATTCACCCCTACCACCAAAGCGGAGACCGGGCATGACGAGGCGATCACCACCGAACAGATGAAGGACCTCATCGGTGAGGCACTTACCCGGGAAATCGTGGAGAAAAGCCTGGCTATTTATGAGCATGCCGCACAGTATGCCCTCAGCCAGGGGATCATGGTCGCGGATACCAAGCTGGAGTTCGGCATGGTTGGGGACAAGCTCATCCTGATCGATGAACTCCTCACCCCGGACTCCAGTCGCTTCTGGGATGCGGAAACCTATTCCCCGGGGAAGCCGCAGCCTAGCTTTGACAAGCAGCCCCTTCGAGACTGGCTCTCCAACTCAGGATGGAATAAGGAGCCACCTGCCCCTGAACTCCCTGAGGAGGTAATTGAGGATACAGCTCAGAGATATCGAGAGGCCTACCGCAGGCTTACAGGAAAGGAATTGTAAATGTACCTGGCTAAGATCTATGTCACGCTCAAGACCACGGTTAACGACCCTCAGGGGCTGACAGTAAAGGGCGGTTTACACACGCTCGGCTTTGATAACGTTCAGAGCGTACGGATGGGGAAGTATATGGAAGTCCGTCTTGGGGAGACGGATGGCTCGAAGGCTGAGGAGCAGGTACGGGAGATGTGCCGTAAGCTTCTGGCCAATCCGGTTATAGAGGACTTCAGGTTTGAACTGGAGGAAATCAAGGGCTAATCCTTCTTGGAGAACAACGGAGCCCTGAGTTATTGTATGGATTATGTTGTGGTTTATTACGCTGGGGGAAGGGGACAAACAAAGTGAGCGATGCCACCGAGCCTAAGGGCACCATAAATATCCGTGAGATGAGCGAGGAGGACCTCGAGGGCGTCTTGGACATCGAGAGGGAGGTTAGAGAAGGCAGCAGGGCGGCAACCTATGCGCCGGTACCCGACAGTTGTATCGGTGGTGAAGTTGACAACAGCATAGTGGCTGAGGATGATGGCCGGATAGTTGGCTTTGTGCTTGGTCGCATTGTGCGTTCACCAGTAGAGCTAAGCGATGTCGCTTGGATCGAACTAATTGGCATTCTCCCCGAGTATCAGCGCCGTGGCATCGGCAGAAGGATGGTCGAGGCCTGGAAGGATCGTTGCCGGCAAAAGGGGATCAAAAAGGTGCACATAATGATTAACTGGCGCGATTGGTGGATGCAATCTTTCTTCGAATCTCTAGGTTTTTCCCGGGGAGACCTCGTCGATTTCCAGGCGGAGCTTTAGAGGCGTTTCATCTTTTCTTTGCCTGGGGGCTTAGCCCTTAATATCATCGATTTGATACCGCAACGTTCCCACTGGAGCAATGACTTCGACTACTGCGCCAGTCTTCTTATACAATAAAGCCTTGCCCGTAGGGGAAGCGATGGAAAGCTTGCCCCCAGCGGGATCGGCCTCACTGGGACTCACCAGAGTGTAACGCAGTTGCTCACCGGAACCGAGGTCGCGCAAGCTCACCGTGCAACCGATGCCTGCAGTTTGTGTGGTTCTTGGCGCTTGCTCAGCGATAGCTGACCCCTTGAGGACAGCCTCAAGTTCCCTGATGCGGGCTTCGATGTGCCCCTGGCGTTCCCTGGCTGCCTCGAGAGGGGCATTCTCCCGGAAGTCTTTATCTGCTAAGGCGAGGCGCAGTTGCTCGGCAATGCGGGGTCGTTCGCTCTTGAGCGCCTCGAGTTCTGACTCCAGCGCAGCGTAGCCCTCCGAGGTGAGACTAACAGGGCTAATCTCTACCGCTACTCTCCTTGCAGATCGGCTTAGCTTGGCTTTGCTGACTCGAAGATGCGGGGCGAGGCTAATCTCGACAAGCTTCTTTTTCCTGGCATAGGAGAGGAAGCTTCTTATTGGCTCGAGCTTCTTCACCGGGTCGGTGACAAAGGCGCTGATATTGGCACCATAATTACCTATCTCCCTGGCGCTAAGCTCGTTTATTGCGCGTTCTCCACCGTACCAGCGCACGAACCTGTTTAGCTCCTGCTGGCTTTCGTGCTTCTGCTCTGGAGATAGGGTGGCGAGAAACATAGTCACAGCCTCAGACAGGCTCACGTTCTGCTGTTCAGACATCTGACCTGTTTCCCTTTCCTCTCGGTGTTGAGCCTATTTTAAATGTTTGGCCAGGGCATTGTCAATTAACCA
>SOKG01000082.1 GCA_004376205.1 Dehalococcoidia bacterium
ATTACGGGCCAAATGACATCTTGTCCCTGTCAAGCCTCTTGGAGGAGACAGAACATACAGTGAGAGTGGGGGATTGGATAGCGGGAAATGCCCGGCCCGAGCACTTCACCCAATTGACTCTGGAGCCGCTGGTGGTTAGCTGTGATGACTTCGCCATGCTTACCCTTCTCAAGGAGCCTTCGACCTTAAGCAAGCTCGCAGGAAGAATTGTCGTCAGCAATCTGCGCGAAGGAGCAGGCGGAGAATTCCCTAAGCTACGTTATTTCATCACAATGGCCAAGAATATTGTGGAGGCTGAGAGGTTTGGAGAAGTCTGGGAACAGTTTGCGCGCGAGAGGAAAGAATTTGGGACCAGAGTAGTGAACTCGCTGAAGGGCCACTGGGGACAGGACCCATTATCAGCCCATAACATGTTTGAAAACAAGGTCCAGAGGATATTAATCGAGAAGCTGAAGAAAATGACCGGGGATTTGGCTACAAGTGGGAACTCGTCACTGCTGCGTTTGAGCAGAAGCTTAAGCAACGTCGCGGATTGTTACCATCTTGCCCTGTCCTTTCCTGACGGAGGGTTCATCCCCTGTTCTGCTTGGACCTGGGCTGGTTACAGCTTCAAAGGCGGAAAAGGAGTGCCCACGCCTCTCTCACTGCATGTAGAGAAAGACTGGGCATCGAGGGAGTTTCTGGTGGAGCTGCTCAAGGCCTGGGGCGGCAGCGAAGAGAACATGGACAGGAAGATCGCAGAGCTAATGGGGCAAGGAATGGAATCGGAAAACCTGGCTCGGCTGATGCTTCCTGGATGGGAAGCGGTAGAGGAGGTTATGCCTGAGCAACTGCCACGTCCAGCGGAGCCTGAAGCAGGCAAGCTGAGCAGGTTCGCAGGGAATCCCATTATAAAGGCGATAGCAGAGCATCAGTGGGAATCCAAGTATGTGTTCAATCCAGGCGCAATAAGGTTGAACGGTAAGGTCTACATCCTATATCGCGCATGTGGAGAGGATGAGATTTCCCGGATCGGGCTCGCCATAAGCTCGGATGGCCTGCATATCGAGGAGAGGTTGGACAGCCCGATATTTGAGCCAGCGGAGGACTGGGAGAAAAAGGGCTGTGAGGATCCCAGGCTCGTCCTCATAGGAGAGCGCATCCACATGCTATATACCGCCTACAGTAGTGTCGCTGCCCAGATAGCGTGCGCTTCGATCGGTCTGGAGGACTTCTTGAACCGTCGCTGGAGCCGGTGGGAAAAACGTAGCCTTGCTTTCCCTGGCTTCGAGGACAAGGATGCCACTTTGTTTCCACAGATGTTCAACGGACGGTACGTAATGTATCACAGGATTGAGCCGAGCATCTGGATTTCCTTCTCTGAGCGTTTGGACTGCCCCTGGCCCCGGGAAGACCATCGGATACTGGTAGGGCCGGGAGCAGGAATGTCTTGGGATGGATTCAAAATCGGAGGCGGGTCTCAGCCCATCAAGACAAAATATGGCTGGCTCCTCACTTATCACGGTGTTGACCATTCCTGGGTTTACCGGCTGGGCGTGCTACTGGTGGCACTGGACGACCCAGGACGGCTGCTCTACCGCTCCCCCAATCCCGTATTGGAACCCGAGGAAAGCTATGAGCTTGCCGAGCAGGGGTGCTATGTTCCCAACGTAGTGTTCACCTGTGGTGCTGTGCCTAGCGTGGATAAGGAGGTGCTTGAGGACGATGATGAGGTTCTAGTTTACTACGGTGCAGCAGACACAACGACTTGTGTTGCCACAGCAAAGGTCTCCGACCTTATTCCGGAGGAAATCAGGCAAGGCAGAAACACGGCGGCTATTTGGGATAATATGCCTCCAGGATGAAGACTTCTACAACCAGAGGGAATTTCTTAAGCGCGGAAAGAGGAGGATAGCACCGGCCCGCTACATAGACTCAACACCGGTGGCCTCATTCCACCCTGGGCTGGATGACGCCGCTGTCTTTCCTGGAGTACCAGCGCCTCACCTCTCTTCCAAAAGGCATTACCCGCGTTTGAAAACACCAAAGCTTCGTAGAGAAACAGTGCCCTTTGTCAAATCACTTGAGTAGGTAACCCAACTGTGTGTTCCGCGCCCAAAAGATGCAACAACTCTGTCATAACTTTCTAACCTTTTTGCCCTTCATTTTATAGCTTCTTTATCCCCAGACGGTTATCATAGTCACCGTACACCGCCTTTGCTGAGGCGATTGTCGAGGAAGCGTACGGTGTTCCGGAACGGCTGGGGTAACCGGAGCAAACGAATAAGCTATTTCCCGGTCAAGACTTGACATGGGAAGTCCTCCGGATTATGATTTATGCCAGCACCGGTTCCTCCACGATTGTCCTCATTTGTACAGTGCTATTGTCTAGCAGGCAACAGTAGCTGTCGGGAAGCTTGTGGCATCAAGGAAGAGTTAGATGGCGTTCATTACCTTCATTACACCATACAAGCCCATAATCTGCGGAATTGCTGATTACGTCGGCTTCATCACCAGAGAAAGCCCACCTGGCAGATGGAATATACTATCGTTCAATTTAGACAACTATGGAGTACCTTTGAGCGCTGACCGAGCCCCACTCACCGAGCCCGTTTGGTATGGCATACCTGGCCGCGAGGATTTCTCTGCCAGTTCCATCTTGGCGGGGCTGAGGCCGGAGAAAGACCAAGTTCTCTGGTTTCAACACGAATTCGGTATCTGGAGAGACAATGCCAGATTTGTCAACATGCTCAGGG
>SOKG01000231.1 GCA_004376205.1 Dehalococcoidia bacterium
GCCATCGCCTGCCAGCGTATCATGTGCGGGTTTGCCGACGTGGTGGTGGCAGCGGGGGTGGAGCACATGACCCTTGTGCCAATGGGGGGGAACAAGCCACTGCCCGACCCGGACTTGATAGAGACCCTCCCCGAGGCATACATAACCATGGGGCTCACCGCAGAGAATGTGGCCCAGCGGTTCAACATAAGCAGAGAGGAGCAGGATGCGTTCGCCTTTGAAAGCCATCAGAAGGCAATCAAGGCCCTCAACGAGGGCATCTTCAAGGAGCAAATCCTGCCCCTGCAGGTTGTAGACCGTACTTTTGAAGCTGGAAAGGCAGTGAAACTGGAGAAAACCTTTGACACGGATGAATGCGTAAGGTTCGACACCTCCCTGGACAGACTCTCCAAGTTGAGGCCACTCTTCCGCGCAGGTGGCTCGGTGACTGCGGGCAACTCCTGCCCCATGAACGACGGGGCAGCAGCGGCGGTTGTCATGTCCCGGGAGAAGGCGAAGGAACTGGGTCTGAAGCCGATGGCTGTCTTCAGGTCATTTGGAGTAGGTGGGGTAGAGCCCGAAGTCATGGGCATAGGGCCGGTAGTGGCTGTTCCCAAGGCATTGAAATACGCTGGAATCTCTCTCGATCAGGTTGACCTCATCGAGCTAAACGAGGCGTTTGCCTCCCAATCACTATACGTGGTCAGAGAACTGGGTATCGATGCAAATAGGCTGAATGTCAATGGCGGTTCCATTGCTCTGGGACATCCCCTGGGCTGTACCGGGGTGTACCTCACCACCAAGCTGCTCTATGAGATGGAACGACGAAAAGCCAGATTTGGCCTGGTCACCATGTGCATCGGAGGTGGCATGGGGGCAGCGGGCATATTCGAAAGAGAGGAATAGCAATAGAGAAGGGGGGAGCCATGAAACAGAAAGTGATCAGAAAGGGCAGCTCGTTTTTCCTTGAAGAGGTGCCTGCGGGAGAGGTGTTCACGCCGGAGGACTTCGGGGAAGAGCACGAGATGATCATCAGAACCACCGAACGCTTCGTAAAGAATGAGGTAGTACCCCAAGCTGACGTGCTAGAGCATAAGGAGGAGGACCTTGAACGGGCCTTTGAGTTGCACCGCCAGCTGATGCTAAAGGCGGGAGAACTGGGGCTTCTGGGGGTGGACATCGAGGAGCAATACGGCGGCGCGGAAATGGACGTCATATCTTCCCTGCTAATCGCGGAGCACTCGACGTTGTCAGGTTCCTTCGGCCTCACCATGAATGACCACACGGGGATAGGCTCGATGCCGCTGGTCTTCTTTGGCAACAGAGCCCAAAAGGAGAAGTACCTTCCCGCTATGGCTCGGGGTGAAAAGATCGGGTGCTACGCGCTGACGGAGCCGGAGGCGGGCACCGACGCTATGTCAATAAAAGCAACGGCAAAATTGTCAGCCGACGGCAAGTATTACAAGCTCGATGGCACCAAGCAGTACGTCACCAACGGCGGCTTCGCCGACATCATTTTCACCTATGCCAAGGTTGATGGTGCTGACAAGATGACTGCCTTCATAGTGGAGAGGGATTTCGAGGGGGTATCCACCGGGACGGAGGAGAAGAAGATGGGAATTCGCGGCTCCTCCACCTGCAGCATATTCCTCGATAGTGCTAAGGTGCCGGTGGAGAATGTTCTCTTTGAAATCGGAAGAGGGCACATCGTGGCCTTCAACATCCTCAACCTGGGCAGATTCAAACTGGCCGCGAGCTGTGTGGGGGTGGCCAAGATAGCCATTGAGAGCAGCGTGGGATACTCCAAGGAAAGGGTGCAGTTTGGCAGGCCGATATGCCAGTTTGGGCTGATGAAGCACAAGATCGCCGAGATGGCGACAAGGACGTATATTGCCGAGAGCATGCTCTATCGGACTGGCGGCCTCATTGACACAATCCTTGCCACCGTGGACCGGACCGCTGAGGACGTCGGCAGGCAAAGCGCGAGGAGCATAGGGGAGTACGCCGTTGAGTGCTCCATAAACAAGGTCTACTGCTCGGAGATGCTTGGCTATGTGGCCGATGAGGCGGTCCAGATGTATGGTGGCTACGGTTATTGTGAGGACTACCCCGTGGAGAGAATCTATCGGGATAACCGGATATTCAGGATATTTGAAGGGACAAATGAGATAAACAGGGTTCTCATCACCGGGATGTTGCTGAGGAACGCGCTTAAGGGCGAGATACCCCTTTTCGCTGAGGCAGAGAAGGCCAAAGCCGAGCTGCCGTCAATGGAGCCTCTCACTCCCAGCGCAGATGATGGTCCTCTAGGTTACCAGCGCAAGCTCGTGGACAGGGCGAAGAAGATTTTCCTGTTTTTGTGTGGTGCCGCGGCACAGAAGTACGAGATGGCCATAGAGGAAGAGGAAGAGGTTCTGGGCCTGTTGGCCGACATCGCTCAAGAGGTTTACGCCATGGAGAGCGGCCTTCTAAGAGCGCTTAAGTCCGTCGACTCCGTGGGGGAGCAGCAGTCGAAAACGAAGATAGAAATGGTGCGGCTCTATGTGAACGATGCCATGGTTAGAGTAAGTGGCTATGCCCGGCAGTTACTGGCGGCAATGGAGACCGGAGAAGCGCTTGACAGCCAGCTGGCGACATTGAGAAAGGTGTCGCAGTTCACTCCTTTGAACGGCGTACAGCTCAGGAGGGGTATCGCCGACGAGATCATAGAGGTGGGGAGGTTCACCTGCTAACAGGAAAACGATCATGCGCAAGCTGGCCAAAGCGAGGGGGCTGAGGGTCTTCGCCTTGTCACGGCCCCAACGCTCGAGTGAAGGGAGGTAACCGTGGAGAAGATATGGTTGAAGCATTATGATCCCGGCGTGCCCGCAACCATCGACTACCCGCGCGTTGCCCTGCAGCAACTGCTGGAGGAATCGGCGAGACGCTTTCCAAAGCAGACCGCTATTATCTTCCCCGGAGCTTTCGACGACGAATATTTGATGAGCTACCGAGACTTGGCCGAGAAGTCCAACAGGCTGGCCAACGCTCTTATCGACCTGGGGGTGAAGAAGGGTGACCGGGTGGCCTTGCTCCTGCCCAACTGCCCCCAGTTCGTCATCAGCTACTACGCTGTTCTCAAGGCGGGGGGCATAGTGGTGGCCACCAATCCCCTGTACTCGCCGCGGGAGATCGAGTTCCAGCTCAATGACTGCGGCGCCGAGACCATGATCCTCATCAGCCTTTTCTACAAAACAGTGATGGGGTTGAAGGAGCGAACCAACCTCAAAAACGTGGTGGTGACCAATATCAAGGAGTATCTCCCTCCGCAGAGCCGGAAAATGTTCACCCTGCTTATGGAACGCCAGGAGGGACATCGCGTTAGAATCCCGAAGGTGAAGAATATCCACAAATTCCAAGATCTGCTACGTCGCTTCGACCCCACGCCGCCCGCCGTTGCCGTGGATCCCGAGGACGTGGCGATGTTTCAGTACACAGGAGGGACCACCGGCCTCAGCAAGGCTGCAGTAGCTACACACTTTAACGTGCTTGCCAACGTCTTCCAGATGAGAGCCTGGGGGGAGCCTCTTGGCCTTGAAGAGGGGAAAGAGGTGATTTTGGGAGTGATGCCCCTCTTCCACGTATATGGCATGGTTGTGGTAATGCATTTCTCGGTGCTCGGAGGCGCGGCGATGGTCTTGCTGCCCCGCTGGGAAACCGAACAGGTGCTCAAGGCTATCAATCGGTACAAGCCGGCTTTCTTCCCCGGCGTGCCCACCATGTACGTTGCACTGAACAGCCATCCCAAAGTGAGCGAATACGATTTGCGCTCCATCAAGCTCTGCAACAGCGGTGCCGCACCGCTCCCATTGGAGGTACAGCAGACGTTCGCGGAACTCACTGGCGCTAAGCTCTCAGAGGGCTACGGCTTAAGGGAGGCGCCCACCGCCACACACGCCAACCCTGTGATCGGAATGCGCAAGACGGGAAGCATCGGTGTGCCTCTACCAGACGTGGAGGCCAAGATAATGGACGCGGAGACCGGCGAGAAGGAGTTGCCTTTGGGGGAGGTGGGGGAACTGGTCATCAGGGCCCCCCAGGTGATGAAGGGCTACTGGAACCGGCCCGAGGAGACGGAGATGGCGTTGCGCAAGGGCTGGCTCTATACCGGCGACCTGGCCAAGATGGACGAAGACGGCTTCTTCAGCATCGTAGATCGCAAGAAAGAGATGATCATCGCCAGTGGCTTCAACGTCTATCCTCGCGACGTCGAGGAGGTTCTCTACGAGCATCCCAAGGTCAAGGAAGCGGTGTGTTACGGCGTTCCCGACCCCTACCGGGGTCAGACGGTGAAAGTGTGCATCGTGCTCAAGGAGGGAGAAAGCCTCACCCCCGATGAGATCACCGAGTTCTGCCAGCCACGACTGGCTCGCTATAAGGTGCCGAAGCTGGTGGAGTTCAGGGATGCGTTGCCCAAGACCCTGATCGGCAAGGTGCTGCGCCGGGTATTGGTGGAGGAGGAAGAGGCCAAGCTCAAGGAGGCGAATAAAGATCAGGTCGAGAAGTAGCGGTAGTTTCTCGTGTCGGGCGCAGCCAATGTTGACTGAAAATCGAGCGTGTGCTAAAATTAAAGGCTGTGGCTGCGGGTTATCTTACGGGCCCTCTTGAATTTACTGTGAGTTACCGTTGTTTTTTTTGGTTGAAGGGCTTTGTCACCTTATGCGCGAAGAGCCAAAGGTGATGAGCCCTTTCTTGTTGGCTTCGCGAGTCAGTAGTCGCCGTACAAAAGCTAAATCAAGGAGTGTGCTATGGCCAAAGTAGCGGCAAAGCTTTTCCGAGAGCCCGGGGAGGCAAAGGAGGCACTTGGTCAGCTCAAGGCCAAGGGTTTTAAAGAAGGAGAGCTGGTAATTTTCACCAGTGCTGAAAGGGCGAAGGAGCTGGGTACTGATATCAAACCAGCATCTGATGTAAGCAAGCTGACAGAAATGGGCGTCCCCGAGGAAACCGTCAACTACTATCAGTTTGGTATCGCGTCGGGCGGCATCGTGGTCAGCGTCCAGGCTGACGAAGGCCGCACTGCCCAGGCGCAAGAGCTGCTAAGGGAAGCCCCTATCTGTTCCTTAGGAGACAGAATATGCGGAACCAGCCCGGGGTTCCAGGCTGCCAGCCGGATGAGCGCAACCAATCCCATCGACGCCCCGATGTCCGGAGACTTTCGAAGATACTAAGGGAGGCAGAGAAAGATGTCTAGATTCATTGCCACCTCGGCAATTAGAGGTGCCCAAGGTGCCGTCGCGGAAGCGGATAAGCTGCTCCAGGATGCCCTGGGTAAACTGGGGCCTGATACTCCCATTGAATTCAAGGATACAGCGGGTGGGGGTACGGTGTACTTCCTCCCCACGATCTACGGTCTTCTGGGGCACAAAGTAGAGAAGCTGGGCGACCTGGTACCTGTCGTGGAACATGCCAAGAGCCTGGTGCCGCCGCTGCCCAGGGAGAACCTGTGGTTGCCCTATCTCGGGGAGACCCTGGACGCTGGGGCAGCAACCCTGTTCGCCTTTGAGACCATCGAGGGCGTCCGCTTCGCCAAGGGCGAGGAGCCTGAGAAGCGGAATGGCTTCGAGTTCAACGGCCCGATTAATGATGCCCAGATGAGGAGCTGGGGCATTCTGTTGGTCGATGGGCGAATGCCTGGCTTCGCTGCGATAGTGGGTGCCGCCAAGAGCAATGAGGTAGCAGTTAAGATCGTGCGCGAATTGCAGTCAAAGGGGCAGCTCATTTTCCTCTGCAGCGATTCCAACGGCCGCTCCATGGTGGACCAGTTGCAGGAAGAGGGCGTGGAGATGGGTTATGACACTTATATCGTCCCCTTCGGCTCCGATACCATCTCCGCCATCTACGCTCTGGGCTTCGCCACTCGCGCTGCCTTGAGCTTCGGCAATATCGAGCCGGGCGATTTTCGCCGTATTCTGCTCTACAATAAATTCCGCTGCTTTGCCTTCGTCCTCGCCCTGGGTCCGGTTGACGACCTGAAGTACGCCGCCGCCGCCGGGGCTATCAACTACGGCTTCCCTGTTTTCGCCGACACCGTTATCCCCAATATCCTGCCCACCGGAGTCACCAGGTACGAGCATGTGGTCAGCATGCCCTTCGACGATATTCCGGGCAAGGATGACCTTGAGAGAGCGGAGAGGCTGGTGCAGCGGTGCATTGAGCTTCGAGGCATCAAGATCAAGATTCCCAAAGTCCCTATCCCTGTTGCCTATGGCCCTGCCTTCGAAGGTGAGGTAGTGCGCCGGGCTGACCTGGCAGTCGAGTTCGGCGGCAAGGGCGGTATGTGCTTCGAATGGCTGCGAATGAAGGAACTGGACGACATCGAGGATGGTAAGATCGAGGTGGTCGGCCCCGATATGGATACTTTCGAAGCGGGGTCCAAGGTGCCCCTGGCCATTGTGGTCGATGTAGCCGGGCGCAAGATGCTGAAGGATTTCGAGCCTGTCCTGGAGCGCCAGATCCACCACATGACCAATGGCGCTGAGGGAGTCTCGCACCAGGGACAGCGCGACATCACCTGGATGCGCATCCACAAGAACGCGGTCAACAAGGGCTTCAGGCTGAGGCACATAGGTGACATTCTGCACACCTGCCTGCACAACGACTTCGGCGCCATTGTGGACAAAGTGCAGGTAACCCTTTATAGCGATCCCGCTAAGGTAACGGAGTTGCTGGAGCAGGCCCGCGCTGTGTATAAGGAGCGCAACGCTCGCATGGCGGGACTCACTGATGAGGCTGTGGATACCTATTACAGCTGTACGCTGTGCCAGTCCTTTGCTCCAAACCACGTCTGTATCATCAATCCGGAGCGGGTTGGCCTGTGCGGTGCCTATGGCTGGCTTGACTGCCGGGCATCTTTCGAAATCAACCCCAACGGCCCCAACCAGCCAGTGCTCAAGGGGGCGGTGATCGACGAGAAGTTGGGTGAGTGGGAAGGGGTCAACAAGTTCGTCTATGAGCATTCTCAGAAGAATATTGAAAGGTTCACCATCTATTCCCTGATGGATTCTCCCATGACCACCTGTGGCTGCTGCGAATGTGTTATGGCTATCATTCCTGAGGCCAACGGGGTCATGATCGTCTCTCGCGATGACTACGGCATGACTCCTTCGGGAATGACTTTCACCACCCTGATGGGCACAGTAGGCGGCGGTCTGCAGACGCCGGGGATGATGGGGCACGGCAAGATATATATCACAAGCAAGAAGTTCATCCCTGTGCAGGGGGGCATCAAACGGGTAGTCTGGCTGTCTCAGAATCTGAAAGAGGAACTCGAGGAGGAATTGAAAGAGGTTTGCGAGCGCGAGGGTGTTCCCGATCTCCTGGACAAGATCGCCGACGGCAGCACGGCTACCACGGTGGATGAGCTGCTCCCCTTCCTTGAGGAGAAGGGGCACCCAGCCTTGACCATGGATCCGATTATTTAGGCTGGTATAGCTGGGACATGGGGAAAACGTATTTATGAAAACAAGGGTCGCCCTTACCGACCCTTGTTTTATGCTCGATTCAGGGAAAGGAGGTTTCCTGGCATGCCCGAAGTAGAGATTCCCATTGAGAAATGGACCGGAACGGTGAAAGAGGTGAAACTGGGAGGGGGCGGGCGAAAAGAGGTTGTCGTCGGTGGCGAGACTACACTGCCCTTCCTCTCCTTTGAGGGCTCCATTCCCAACCCGCCCAAGGTAGCCATAGAAGTCCACGATAGAGAGCCGTCTGGATGGCCCTCGCTTCTGCTGTCCGCCTGGGGTGACGCAGTAAAAGACCCGGGGACCTGGGCTAAGAAAGCCGTAGAATTTGGTGCCGACATCATAGCGCTGAAACTGCTAAGCGCTCATCCCGAGGGAGGTGATACCGGCGCTGCCGAAGCCAAAGCTACAGTGGACAAGGTGCTTTCGGCCGTTGATCTCCCCCTCATTGTCATCGGGCCGGGGGTAGCGGAAAAGGATAACGAGGTGCTAACAGCAGTTGCAGAGGCGGCACGGGGCCAGCGCGTTGCTCTGGGCAATTGTGAGGAGAAGAACTACCGCACTATCGCCGCCGTTTGCATCTCAGATGGCCATATCGCCATCGCCAAAACCCCGCTGGACATAAACTTGTGCAAACAGCTTAATATCATGCTCTCCGACATCGGGGTGCAAATGGACTCGATCATAATGGACCCGGATACCGGCGCACTGGGATATGGAATTGAGTATGGTTACTCGATTAACGAGCGTCTGCGGCTGGCTGCCCTCGGCGGTGATGCTATGACCGCCCTGCCCATTATCAATTATGCCGGTTGGGAAACCTGGCGGCAGAAAGAAGCAAGGGCCAGTGAGGGAGTGCCTGCTGCCTGGGGGGACCTGGAAGAGCGAGCGGTAATTTGGGAGGAAGTTACCACCTCCTCCGTGATCAATGCCGGCTGTGATATAGTCGTTATGTGCCACCCCAAGGCCATAGACAGGATTAAGTCCACTATTGATAGGCTAATGGGTAAATAGACGAAAGGAGACCCGAGAAATGGCACTGACTGGTATTCAGATCTACAAGTTCTTACCCAAGACGAATTGCAAGGAATGCGGCCATCCAACCTGCCTGGCCTTCGCCATGAAGCTGGCGGCAAGTCAAGTGGAGCTTGCGGCTTGCCCATACGTCGACGACGAAGCCAAACAGGCGCTGGAAGCGGCCTCTAAGCCACCCATTCGCCTGGTGACCGTTGGCGCTGGGGAGAAGAAAATCGAGGTGGGCAATGAGACAGTGATGTTCCGCCACGAGAAAACCTTTGTCCATCGCCCGGGACTTGTGGTAAGGATTAAGGATACTGCTTCGGCGGATGAGGTGGCCAAGACCGTAGAGGAGGTCAGCGGCTATAGCGTAGACCGCGTTGGGATGACGTTTGGTCTGGATGGCTTCGCCATCCAAAACGAGTCTGGAGATGCTGCTACCTTTGCCAAGTGTGTTGAAATGGTCAGTTCCAAGACCGATCTGCCGCTGATCCTGATGGCTACGGACCCGGCCAGCATGAGCGCAGCGCTGGATAAAGTCAGCGACGCCAAGCCCGCTATCTACGCTGCGACCAAGGACAACATTGACCAGATGGTAGAGTTGGCCAAGAAATGCAGTTGCCCTCTGGCTGTCCTTAGCTCAGATGGATTAGGCGAGCTCGCTGAACTGACGGATAAGGCGAGCAAAGCTGGTGTGGAAGACCTCATCCTCGATCCCGGCGTTCGCGACTTCGGTGATTCGCTGGTCGCCCTGACCCAGATCCGCAGGCTGGCCCTGGCGAAGCGCTTCGAGCCCCTGGGGTACCCTGTAATTACCTTCCCGGGAGAGGGTGCATCGTCGCTGGATGAGGAAGCGGTGTTGGCGGCGCAACACGTGGCCAAGTATGGCAGCATCGTAGTTATCGACCGTTTCTCGCCTGCCCTGGCCTTGAGCTTGATCACGCTCCGGCTCAATATCTACACCGACCCGCAGAAGCCGATACAAATGAAGCCCGGTCTTTACCAAATCGGCGAGCCCAAAGAAACAAGCCCGCTCTGCGTCACCACCAACTTCTCCCTTACCTACTTCTCCATAGCCGGGGAGCTTGAAAGCGCTGGCTGGCCTTCGTGGCTCCTGGTTTGCGATACCGAGGGGCTCTCAGTGCTCACTGCCTGGTCTGCAGGTAAGTTCGACGCCGATAAGATCGCCAAGACGGTTAAGGGGGAGAACGCAGCGGAAAAGATAAGCCACCGCAACGTAATCATCCCCGGTGGGGTGGCAGTGCTGAGGGGTGAGCTTGAGGAGGAGCTGCCGGACTGGAAGATCATGGTGGGGCCGCGCGAGGCCATGGCAGTTGGCGGCTATCTCAAGGAGAATTGGAAGA
>SOKG01000078.1 GCA_004376205.1 Dehalococcoidia bacterium
GAGGCTGAGGTCCTTTATCCTCTGCAAAAAACCGTTGTCCAGATGTGGCGGCCCGATCATTTCGAGGAAGGTGGGCTTGATGTGAACGGCGCTGACCACCGCCTTGTCCGCCCAGATCTTCTTCGCGCCCTGGGTGGCATCGTCCCTCAGCCGCACCCCGACTGCCCGCCCATGCTCGATAATGATCTCCTCCACCGGGCAGCAGGTCCGCACGATGGTACCGTACGCTATTGCAGCGCGTAGAAGGGCATGATAATAGCCGTGGATGTTGCCGCGCGGGGCCACAGGCATGGCGATGGCCGGTGGTATGACAGTTGCCACACTGCACAGCGCCGGGATGGCTCCCCCCTCCATGTGGCCGTGTGCCCCTGACACCAGGGCTATGTACGCCATGTTAACCTTCCAGGGCTCCGTCTCCAGGTACTCGTCCATGAGGTCGAACATCGTCATCTCGAGAAGTTCCTTGGTCCACATGTCCGGCTGGTGCTTCTTGTATAGCTGCATAAAGGGGATAGTATCGTCATTCAGCTCAACCTCAGGGGGATGCGGTGGACACCAGAAAGTGGCGCGCATCAGGTCCTTGAAGAACGGGGGATCGGTGAGCATGCCGCAGATCTTACCCCAGCCCAGCTTGTCGACGTCGGTCACCTTCGACAGACCTTCGGTCGTAAGCATGTATCTGTTGATGTCCAGCGGCACATGCGCACCGGCTTTCCAGTCCATGCGGAAGCCGTACTTCCACATCTCCAACTGCTCCCAGCCCGGGGCTGAGCCCCCGTAGTTAGCAATGGCATGGGGCTGGATGCGCACCCCCGCGATGGGCTCCGTCGTCTCCTGGCTCCCTCCACACTCCGGCCTCTCCTCCAGCAGGCAGACGCTTAGTCCGCACTTGGACAGGTACGCAGCTGTCGTTGTGCCGTTGTGGCCCGCACCTATGATTACAACATCGTACCTTTCTTCTTTGCTCATGGTTTCCTCCCTTCTGGTTACACTTCAAAAAAGGTCCTGAGCAGGACTCGCCATGTCAATCACCATCCAACATTGGACTCCTCGCCACAAACCAGCTACGCATTCATATGGGCAGTTCGTTGTGGACTACGTTTTATCACCTTTTGTCAGAAATGTCAACGCTAGGAATTGCCTGGTTCTCCCCTGCTGCGGTGTACACCATTCTTCGGCCATAGATTCTGCCCAACCGCTGGGCTTGGGGAATGAACGTCGAGTGAGGGAAAATGCATTCTCCGTGGGACTAAACTAGGACCGATCGAGGAAGCACAGCCTTTGGCATCAGGTGCTCATCATTTTGCTCAGTATGCCCGTCACGTGACGGAAAACCGGGATGCGGTCTTTCATATCCCACCATATGAACTTGGAGAGTTCGAGTCGCCTGAGACTGGGTTCTCCGTTTGCCTCGATCACACAGACGTGATGCATATTCGTTGAGCCCGTGAAGTCGTACTGTGGTAACCTTGTTACCTTGACAGCCTGTAATCGCAATTCCTTGTATAACTCCCTCACAGCAGCACTCGCGACAGTCTCCCGCCTCCTTATTCCTCCGCCAGGCAAGCAGAAATGACGCTGTCCCCTATTCCTGACTAATAAGACCTTTCCATCTCTTATCACCACTGCGGTAGCCCTCGGACGAAGACCTACGTTTCCCATTTCGACCTCTGATGATATGAAGCGAGACTCCTCAGCATGCTTGATGCCTGAGAAGGCTCCCCGATGGTGCCGCTGCCAACATTGATCCCTGCAGCGTTTTCTCTTCGCGCTCTCTTCGACTGCTCAGCCTATGTAGCGAGTGAATGTCTTTATCAAAGCCCATGTAGCCGGCATTGTCAAAGGGCCAGAAAAGGATGCACTTCTCGGTGCGCTTTACTCACGTAGCCGAGCTTAGCTTGCTCGTGAACGAACTACTGCGACGAATAACTCGTCTTATACTACTTCTGTCAGGAGATGTCAATACCGCAGCGGTATCTTAGTACCAAAATTTGGGGGATAAGTTAGGCAAAGTGAAGTAAAGTGGGGCGACCCAAGTTCCCGACGGCGCTCTTTGGCCACGCCTTCTTGGGCCAAATGGCTACAGAAGCATCATATACTTCCGTCTGCACGAGTCACCGAATGCACCCATGGTTAACGTGGTGCAGTAATGGTTTCCTCCAGAGAGTAGTCCTTCAGCACCAGCTCAACTTGCAGCAATTCGGCTGTCTTGCGCTGCAATACTTGGAGCAGCCTTTGCAGCTCCTCGTGCTCCGGTGCTGACAAAATGGACATGATCTCTGTAATCAGGGACATCGCGACCTCTACTCCGGCACCGGCGGCTTCCGTCCCCTTGTCAGTTATCTTGACTTCTGTGAATGGCTTCCCTTTGCGCTTCGGGACTCTCTTCAGCAGGCCTTCTCTCTCCATTCTATTGAGCAATCCCGTGACGGTTTGTTCTTCCCGCGAGATCAAACGAGCTATTTCGGCAGGGATCAATGTGTCAGGATAGTCCCTGCAAATCCAGAGGACGTCGACCTGCTCAGGCGTCAGGCCTAATTTGGCAAGTTTGCGCTCGGCTACCTTTTGCATCGCAGAACAGGTTAGGCGAAAGAGTGCCCAGGTTGTCAGGTTTACGTCGGAGAACTTGTAGTCATACACTGTAGCCACCTCATGTTAGAATATTAGACCGCAACGCTAACATTGTACCATGAGCCGAACTGCTGAGCAACCACCAT
>SOKG01000009.1 GCA_004376205.1 Dehalococcoidia bacterium
ACAGGAGTGGGTGGCTCGGATTGGCAGAGAGTGGAATGAGTATTTGGACAATGTAAGAAAGCACGAGGTTCGATAGGCTTTCTCTGCGGTATATAGGCGTCATAGACGCTCTAGAAATCGTACCAACCGAGACCAAGCAGTACCGACAAGGTTACTACTGGGGAGTCGACTGAATAGGACACTCCGCCTGGCCCGAATCCAACGGATATGTAGATTCTGCAGGGCATGAAAACGAAGCCGTGGAGGGTTCCAGTATGAGAAGCGTGGAAGTGAGCCTCACAATCAAAGCGCCGAGGGACCAGGTGCTCAGGGAGATCTCGGAGTACACCCATCCTCCTATACTCCACAAGGGACGCATTGAGTCTGTCCTTGTGCTGGAGGACGAGAACAATGTCAGTGTCGCCCTGTGGCGACTCAAGGTGCTGGGGTTTGTGCGCGAGGCAAAGCAAAGGCAGACTGTAATGCCGCCGGACAAGATGACCAACGAGACCATCACTGGATTCGCCCGGGGCACGGTGGAGAGCACCTTCCTCTATGAGACGAGCGAGGGCACCAACATTGTGGACAGGGTGGACGTAAGAGTGCCGCGGTGGGGCATCCTGCTTGAGCCACTGGTCGCCTGGTACACCAAGCGCCTGGTTCGCAGTATACTGCTGGACCACAAGAGGGACATAGAATCCAGTTCTTCGTCCCCCTTCTAAAAAGGGCAGAGACAGGATAACTGAAGGGGGAAGCTAATGCAAACTCGAAGTGTTAAGCAATCAACAAAAAGCAACGGTGGGCCCGGCAGGATTCGAACCTGCGACCAATCGGTTATGAGCCGATCGCTCTGCCACTGAGCTACGAGCCCACTGATTCGGTTTGACCGGTCTCTAGCTTGCTATCTCCAGGACTGTTGCGGCCCCCTGCCCCATCCCCACGCACATCGCCGCCAGCCCGTATCTTGCCTGGCGACGCGCCATCTCATGAACCAGTGTGGTCACGAGCCTGGCCCCGGTGCATCCCATGGGGTGCCCCAGGGCGACTGCTCCGCCGTTGGGATTTACCTTTTCCTCGTCAATTCCCAGCTCTCTGATGGCAACCATGGCTACCACAGCAAAGGCTTCGTTTAGTTCTGCCAAATCGATATCAGCTATAGTCAATCCTGCCCTCTCCAGGGCTTTCCTTGCTGCCGGGACCATACCGAGTCCCATCAGCTTGGGATCGACCCCGGCTACAGCCATAGAGAGCACCTTTGCCTTGGGCATGAGACCTATTTCCTCAGACTTCTCCCGGGACACGAGCATTACGGCCGCTGCTCCGTCGCTTGCCGGCGAGGTTGTTGCCGCAGTGATCATTCCCCCCTGCCGGGAAATGGGTTCGAGTGCAGCCATGAGCTCAGGAGAGGTGTAAGGCCTTGGGTTTTGGTCGCTATCTACCAGCCTCTTGCTACCGTTGTCTGAAGTTATTTCTACGGGGACCATCTCGTTCTTAAATCTCCCCTCCTCTTGAGCGGCTACCGCTTTCCGATGGCTTCTTGAGGCGAACTCCTCCTGTTCCTGCCTGGAGATATCATACATCTCGGCCAGGTTCTCGGCAGTCAAACCCATAGAGGAGGAGCTACGATGGACAAACTGGAACCGCTTCGGATGCAAGTCAGCTCCTGCTCCCTCGGGTAGATGGGTCATGCTCTCGATGCCGCCAGCGATAAAGATGTCGCCGCAGCCGGTCCTGATCGCCTGGGCGGCGCTGTGAACCGCAGTCATGCTCGAAGCACATTGGCGGTTGATGGTCTGAGCAGCAACTTCAAAAGGCAGGCCGGCCATTATGGCAATGTACCGGGCCACATTCATTGCCTGCTCACCTGTCTGGTTGGCGCAGCCCAGGATTACATCCTCTATCTGCTTTGGGTCTACATTTGTTCGCCTGAGTAGTTCCTGAATAACGATAACGCCGAGTTCGTCGGAACGAATATCCTTGAACCAACCCTTCTCTGGATGCGCCCTTGCTATGGGGGTGCGCACCGCGTCTACTACTACCGCCTCTCGCATTCCCGACAACTGATATCTGTCCCGATCAGGATTCCCAGCTGTGACCCTTCTAGGTTAACTCTACGTCAGACCTATTTTAAATCAGCGGCGCAAAACTCGCAAGTAGAAGGTTGGTATATACTACCTTGCTGGGGTTTGTTTGGCTAGAGTTCTGTAGTACTCTGCGGTTTTTGCTATTCCTTCTTTGAGCGAAAGCCGTGGGCTCCAGCCAAGTTCCTCTTTAGCCTTGCTGCATTCGAGGCAGATGCGGTAGACCTCCCCCTTGCGAACTGGAGCATAAATAGGGGAACCTTGATACCCCAGTACATCAGCCAGGGTGTCGAATATCTCCTGGTCGGAGGTCTCGATACCCGTCCCAATGTTGAGTATGGAGTTCTTCCCTCGATCAAGAGCGAGGATATTGGCGTCTATCACGTCCGACACGTGTACATAGTCCCTGGTTTTGTCCCCGGGGCCGAAGATGGTGGGTTGTTTCCCTGTGAGCATCTGGGTGGCGAAGATGGCCACCACTCCTGCTTCTCCGAAGGGATTTTGCCGAGGGCCATAGACGTTAGCATATCTCAATGTTACGTGCTCAAGCCCGTGTAGGCCGCTATAGAGATGAAGATAGTGCTCGACGGTATGCTTTGATACGCCGTATTGGGAGACGGGGTTTACTGGGTGATTCTCGTCAGCGGGAAGATATTGTGCCTCCCCGTATATCGCTCCTCCTGTGGAGGCATATATTAGCCTCTTGACGCCGAATTGGAGGCAGTTGGTGATCACGTTCAGGCTGCCCAGGATATTGCCCTCGGCATCCGCTACGGGGTCGTCCGCTGATTTCCGTACGTCTATCTGGGCTGCGTGGTGGTTCACTATCTCCGGCCTCTCGCGCTCGAATACAGACGATAGCTCCTTATCGCAAATGCTGAGCTGGTAGAATTTGGCGTTGGGGTTGAGGTTTTCTCGAAATCCGCTGGAGAGATTGTCTGCCACCACAACCTCATGACCGAGGTTGATCAAGGCATCCACTACGTTAGAGCCAATGAACCCCGCGCCTCCGGTGAACAGGATTTTCAAGGTTCTCTCCTGAATGTTCTCGACTTGTTCCAAAAATAGGTAGGGTTATTCCACGGTGACGCTTTTGGCCAGATTTCGTGGCGTGTCTATGGAACAGCCTCGCTCTTTAGCGGTGTAGTAGGCAAGTAGCTGCAATGCGATTGAATTAACCACAGGGGAGAACATGGGGTCGACTTTGGGGACTCTGATCACGAAGTCGACGTATTTCTCGATCTCGTCATCACCTTCCTCGGCGACCGCGATCACCGGTGATTCTCTGGCCTTTATCTCTTTTATGTTTACTAAAAGCGTTTCATATGTATTATCCCTGGCGGTGATGGCGATAACCGGGGTATCCGGCGTGAGCAGAGCGAAGGGGCCGTGCTTCAGTTCCCCGGCGGCGTAGCCCTCGGCATGGATATAGGAAATCTCTTTCATCTTTAGTGCACCCTCAAGAGCTACCGGGAAATTGATCCCTCTGGCAACAAAGAAAACATTTTCATGCTCTGCCAGGTGCTTCCCGCGCTCAGCGATCTCCCCTTCCCTATCGAGTATTTCATGGACTTTGTTCGGCAACTGCCTCAGCTCTGCAATCAAGCTCCCACGGGAGCGAACGTCTACCGATGCCCGGGCCATGGCCAACAAATACAGCATTACCAGCTGAGCGATGAAGCTCTTAGTAGCGGCTACACTTATCTCAGGCCCTGCTTTTATGTAAAGTACATCGTCGCCGATGCGGGTGGCGCTGCTCCCGACTACATTGGTGATCACCAGGGTATGGCAGCCCAACTCCTTGGCCTTCTTCAGTGCCCTCATGCTGTCGGCGGTCTCGCCTGATTGGGTAATGACTATGACCCAGGTCTTGCCCAGCACGGTGTCAGAGTAGTTGAACTCTGAGGCTATATCGACTCTGACCGGTATCTGTGCTAGTCTTTCAATCACGTGCTTCCCTACCAAGGCGGCGTGGTATGAGGTACCGCAAGCCAGGATGAGGATGTTGCTAAAGTCCAAATCCCTTCTTATCCCCAGGTCTATCTCCGGCTCCAGCGCTGAGATATGCCCCGCGAAGGTATTTCGAATCACCCTGGGCTGCTCATGGATTTCTTTGATCATGAAGTGATCATAACCCGCTTTTTGGGCTTCCTCTATGCTCCAGGGAACCCTATGCTCGGCCCTTTCGACCTTCTTGCCGTTTCTGGTGAACTTGACGTCGTTCTTGGTGATAACGCCTATGTCCCCATCCTCGAGGTACATTACTCTATCGGTGTAGTCCAACACCGCGGGCACATCTGAAGCCACCAGATTCTCCTTATCGCCGATGCCTATGATCAAAGGGCTCTCTTTTCTGGCTACGATCAACTCCTTCCGATCGGCGTGAATAGCGATGAGGGAATATGCTCCTGTTATGTCAACAATGGCTCGGGATACCGCTTGTTCCAGGTTTCCCCGATAGTATTTCTCGATCAGGTGAGGTATGACCTCGGTGTCTGTCTCCGAGCGAAAGGTATGCCCTTCACTGGTTAGCTGTTCTCTCAACTGGAGATAATTGTCGATCACCCCGTTGTGGACCACTGCGACCTTGCCGCTGCAGTCTGTATGTGGGTGGGCATTTGATTCCGATGGCTTGCCGTGGGTGGCCCATCTGGTATGTCCGATGCCTGTTCGGCTGTCGTTCGGCTGCAGGTTTCTTTCCAGGGTTTCAATCCTTACCGCACCTTTGTAGACCTCGGTGCCTCTGCCAAGCAGTGCGATACCGCATGAGTCGTAACCCCGATACTCCAGCCTCTTCAGGCAATTGATCAAGACAGGCTGTGCTTCCCTTTCCCCCACGTAACCAACGATGCCGCACATGATTACACCACTAAGCCTTCGTCCGGGATACTCTCTTCGAGCACCTTCAGCGCCTTTACCTGGCAGCGATTGCCTGCGATGATTCCAGGAGCGGTTACTGCACCGGTCCCAATGCTACAGTGTTCTCCCAGCATTGCTCCAATTCGCACCCGGTGATATTCGTCATCGACCTTGATCTCCGTCTCGCCGCTTTGGGTGACAAAGTGCCCTCTTATCTGGCACCCTCTATCGATGATCGAGTCTTGAACGGTGGAGCTAGGACCGATCTCCACACCATCTGCTATTATGCTGTTGGCGATTATGGTGAAGGGGGAGATGCACACGTTATTCCCCATGCTGGTCGAGGGCAGAACACACACACTGGGTCCTATTTCACAGTTCTCCCCGATGATAGCTGGGCCTACTATGTAGGAGTTTGATCTTATGGTACTGCCCTTTCCTATTGAGACGAGCCCTCTTATGGAGACACCGCTTTCGATAGTGCCTCCAGTTGCAGGGGATATCTTGGCCAGGGCCATATCGTTTAGCTGCAACATGTCCCAAGGGTAAACCACGTCAAGCCAGGAGCCGGTTGCCTCACAGGTCTTCACCTTGTGGCCGAGGGCAATCATGTTGAGAATAACGGAAGTCAGGTCTGTCTCTTGAGCGATCAAATCGAAGATCTCATCGCTGAAGGCGTAGATGCCGGTGTTGACTAAGTGGCTCAGGGCTTCCTTCGGTTTTTCCACGATGCTAGTTACTATTCCGTCCTGTGCCTCTATCACGCCATATTTGGAGATGTTTTCCTGCTCCTTCACCAGGATGGTATTTGGTTGCGCCTGGACCAGTTCGGAGATGGTATCGGGCTCGATGATGTTGTCCCCGGACAGGGTCAGAAACTTGCCACTCACGCTTTCTCTTACCTGCTTCAGGGCGTGAGCGGTGCCGAGCTGCTGTCTTTGCTCCAGGTACTCAATCTCTACATCGAGCTGATCCCCGGCTCCGAGGTAATCCATCACCTGATTCTTTCTGTAGCCCACTACAACTAGTATTTTGCGAATCCCGTTCTTTGCCACTGCCTCGATTACGTACTGCAGTATGGGCTTATTGGCAATAGGAATCATGACCTTGGGTTTTGAGGCGGTAAATGGCCTCAGCCTCTGCCCCTCACCGGCAGCGAGAATGACAGCCTGCTCTATTCTTTCCACTTCTTGCTCCCTCCGTCATTGCGACCCAAGCCGTATGTCTTCACCAGGGGATACCCTCAGACCCCCCGTCAGAATATCTTGGAATTGGGCAACACTACGCCGCTGGCCATAGCCCCAGGACCGATGTAGGTGTGGTCACCTATTAAACTGCCCACATTGATATTGGCATTGATACCTGTTTGAACGCTGTCACCTACTATGGCGCCTAGCTTGCGCCTCTTGGTATCGATATTGGCAACGGCGATGTCCTTTCCATCTAACCTGAGATTTGCGATCTTGGTGCCGGCCCCAAAGTTGCATCCCTCTCCTATGATGCTATCCCCGATATAGTTGTGATGAGGGATCTTGCTGTCCTGCATGATGATCGAGTTCTTAATCTCCACCGCACTGCCCACATGGCAGTTGTCACCGATGGCGGTGCTGGGGCGGATATAGCAATTGGGACCCACCTCACAGTTCTCGCCGATTGCCACAGGCCCTATAAGGTAGGAGTTTGACCGCAGCACCGTGCCCTTCCCTATAGAAACCGGTCCTTTTATGACTACGTTCTCCTCGATCGCCCCCAGGTTTTGCTCCTCGATCCCTGCCATTAGCGATTCGTTTGCCTCCAGCAAGTCCCAAGGATAGCTTACATCGAGCCAGTGGTCAATTTTCACCCAGGAGATGGCGTAGCCTTCGCTCAACATCATTTGCAGTGAATCGGTTAGCTCATACTCGCCCCTGGGGGACTCCCTGGTCCTGTCTATAGCTGGGAATATCTCCGCTGTCATCAGATATACGCCGGCATTGACCAGATTTGAGGGAGGTTTCGCCACTTTTTCATAGATTGCCCCTATTTTGTCACCGGCTACTTCTACCACCCCTAAGTCCCTGGTGTCCGCTGCCTCCGTTAAACTTAGAGTTATATTATCTTCTGCCAACACCTTCTCTATATCCGCTGCCCTGACAAGGATGTCCCCATTTGCCAGGACGAATTTGTCCTCAACGTGCCTTTGTACAAGCTTCAGAGCATGGGCGGTGCCGAGCTGCTTCCTCTGGGTGATGTATTCAATCCTTACGCTCCATCTGGCACCGTTGCCGAAATGCCCCCTGATGGTTTCTCCGTGGTAGCCGACAATGAAGGTGAAGTCTTTGATACCAGCCTTCTTCAACTCGATTAGCAGGTGCTCCACGATTGGTTTGTTGGCTATGGGCAGCATTACCTTGGGTCTGGTATAAGTCAGGGGGTGCATCCTTTTGCCCTCCCCTGCTGCTAGTATGACTGCCTTCATGTCGTTGCTCTTTCTCGCCTTATGAGGCACTCTTTGATAGTCCTGAGGCCGAGGTTGTACAGCTCCTCCGCTCTTTGTTCGCTCGTTGCTTCAGCGGTTATTCTGATCTTGGGCTCAGTGCCTGATGGTCTTATCAGAAGCCAGCCATCGCTGATGGAAAGCCTCAGCCCATCGACTGTCTCCAGTCTTCCTCCCGATTCCGCCTCCCTTTTCAATCTCCGCTCTACCTCTTCCATCACGGCTTTGTCTCCGGGGACACCACCGCGCAGAACAGGGTAGGATGGTATCTGGTCGGCGAGGGTTGATATTCGGTGTTCACTGGCGATCTCGACGATTTTGGCAGCCGCATAGATGGCGTCGGGACAGAGGGAAACGCTGGGGAATATGAAGCATCCTGAGGACTCTCCACCGAAACTCTCTTCGATATTCCCCGGGGCGCTATGCCGAAGCTCATCGGAGACGAAGGCATCTCCTACTCTTGTCCTGACAACTTCAAAACCGAGTTCATCGATCAGCATGGAGGCATCTACTGTTGTCACCACCTTCGTGGCCCCCAGTTGGCGGGCAAACAGGACCATTAGCTTATCTGAGGCGACAAATCCCCCTTTCTCGTCTATGACTGCTATCCTGTCACCATCGCCATCGTGGGCGATTCCGAGATCAGCGCCCTCAGACTTCACAATCTTTGCTAAGTCCCCCAGGTTTTCCGGGATGGTTTCGAGCCCTCTGGGGAAATGACCACCCGGCTGACAGTTCAAGGGCACCACATCGCAGCCAAGCTTGGTTAGCAAGCGAGGGGTGACTGCGGATGTGGCCCCGCAACCACAATCCACCACCACCTTAAGCTTGGACCTTGTCGGAAAATCTGCCTGTATGCGCTCGATATGTTCCTCGATGGCTCCGAGATGGTCCTCGCACTTCCCGAATTCCTTCCAGTGCGCGGTCTGGGAGGATTTGGCAGACACCATCTCCTCTACCTGCTCTCTTTGAGCGGCATCGAAGGCGGAGCCATCGGGATTTGTTAGCTTGATGCCGTTATATTGTGGCGGGTTATGCGAGGCTGTGATCATCGCACCGGCTTCAAAATGCCTGGTGGCATAGGCAAGGGTTGGGGTGGGGACTACACCTGCGTAGGAGGCTGTGGCACCGGCGGAGAGCAGGCCGGAGAGGAAGGCGTATCTCATGGCATCGCTCGAAGTCCTGGTATCACAGCCTATTATCACTGAGTGGCAGGAGTTTCCTACAGCCAGCCCGATCTCGAATGTTAGCTGAAGGAACTCTTTGTCTACCACTCCCCTTATTCCTGAGGAACCGAAGAGTTTCATACTCTAAACCCTATCCTCCCCCCTCCAACCCCACTAGCTGACTTAAAGCGGAGGGGGTGGGATTCGAACCCACGGTCCCGGTGACCCGGGACGGCGGTTTTCAAGACCGCTACCATAAACCGCTCGGACACCCCTCCTAGCTTGGGATTCTACCATGATTTCCTGGGAAAGTCCAAGATTGCTGACGATCAGGAAAACAGCCGTGGAAAGCATGCTCAAGTCACTGGATCTCTGCGCCACTGAATCGCTGGTGGTGCAAAGGGAGGTGAGAGCAAGCAGGCGCTTCTTTTGACCAGCTGTAAGGGGATGACATGATGTGCTTGTCGCGCCAGCCTTGGGCTTGAGCTTGGTGGAACGCTAGCCCTGCGTTAGCTGCTGGAGGATATTGGGCTTGGGATGACCTTTTCGCCCCGGCTTGCAGTGTGATTAAGCTGTATGGAGATCAAGCCATTGCGTATTGCTATGAACACAGCGTGGGCTCTATCGTTGGCGTTCAGCTTACGCAGTATGGCGCTGACGTGATTCTTGATCGTTTGCTCGCTGATGCCCAGGATGTTGGCAATCCGCTTGTTTGAGTTACCCTCAGCAATATGGGTCAGGATTTGTACCTCTTTGGGGGTGAGAGGGGTGGTAATGTCCTCTAAGGTTCGACCCATAGATGCCATGTCCTGGAATTGCCTCAGTACGCGCCAGGCGACCTTGGGTCTGTTGCTTACGCTGTCATTTATGGGATACTCGCCATTGGAGGCTCGTCTTAGCGTCTCAGTGAGCTCCTTGGGAGAACAGTGTTTGCTCCTCAGGTAAGCTACCGCCCCGATTTTGATAACTTCAAATAACTCGTCGTCATCTTCTTCAGGGTTTGAGCTTATTATCACTACTCCCGTTCCAGGGAAACTCCGCGCGATCTTCTTGCCCAACTCAAGTCCGTTGAGGAAGGGGTAGCCGATATCCAGCAGTACGGTATCGGGCGAGTTCGCTACAATCTGTGTTATTGCGTTGTTGCCGTCCTCGCCCGGGTCACATTCAAGGATATCCA
>SOKG01000152.1 GCA_004376205.1 Dehalococcoidia bacterium
GAGGTCTGGGCGAGCAGTGAGAAGAGTGTCGGCGGGTTCAGACTATCCTTGGGAAACGGTTTGGTGTACATGTACGGGAAGGTCGGAGCATGGCTGAACGAAAAGTGGTACCTCATTGCCGTGGATTTCACAACCGGCGAAACGGTGTACAAGAAACTCACAGGTACAGGGCTGGGGTATAACAATTGGCAAGGTTCACTCTTCCTCCACCCTGATGGTGGGATAGCATATTCTACCACCATCTTTGGTCTGGTAATGATACGAGATTCGACTCCCTAGAAAGGCACTGCTAGCAACGGGGTGCGGAGGGCTGGCAGGGGTTGAACGGAGTGCAGCCGATTGAAGGTCTGCTATATCAGTCGGACTATAAGCCTGCCGAAAACAGGGCCAATGAAGTAGCGCATGAGTGCTAACAAGGGAGCAGGAAATTGCCTGGCCAAGTCTCTCGTATAGTCATCGAGAGTCTTGTGTTGGAACTTGAGCAACTCCTGCGACCTGCTGGTATCGTACCAATCCAAGGCGTAGGGTTCCTTGGCGAATTTGTGCCGTGGTGGCAAGGGTAGGCCAAAGGTTCCCAGAAGGACACCTAGCATGTCTTCGAACAGCATCTGCTGGCTCGGCCCGCCGCCAATCATGAGCGTTTTGCATTTCACCATGTCGAAATTCTTCACAGCGTTCAGAATGGCAAGCGCCACCTCGTCGGGATGGCAGAACTCCAGCCGGTTCTTCAGCGGGATGGTCAACATGTGGGTCTTCACGTCACTGAGCCTGATCCTCAGGTAGGGGATGGAAGTCAGACGCAAGATCAGGTAGTCGATCCCCGACTCTTTGATCAAGTCTTCAGCCTGAACCTTGGTCCTGGCATAGACGGATGTGGGATTGCACGGGTTTTTGTCCGGATGGAGGCATTCGGTGGCGTCGGGGCATGGACCAAACACCGCTGTCGATGACGTAAACACGAAGGGAATGCTCCCGCCTCTTTCTTTAATCAGGTCCACAATTGTCTGAGTGCCGCCTACGTTGACTCTGCTAGCCAATTGAGGGTTTTGCTCGGTCAATGGCTGCACCACACCTGCCAGGTGCACCACCGCATCCACTCCCTCCATAGCCTTCATGACCGAATCCGGCTGGGTTAGGTCACCCCACACGACCTCCAGATTTGCGCCCAGGCTCTTGAGCCTTTTTCTATGCAGCAACACGCGGACATTGAACCCGTCTTCGAGGAAGGCTCTGCAAACGCCAGGCCCCAAGTTGCCAGCTGCACCCGTTATCAGTACACGCATCTCACTTTCCCATCGCTGTCACCAAGCCTGGTCTTCACCGGCAAGACTCCTGAGCGTTGCGGTATTCCCCCACCAGATGTATACTCCTACCGAAACTCCATGTCAAGAAATGACAGAAAGTAGTACCTCTTTTAGTAAGTGCCGAGGTTGCCGAGAACTGCTTTTTATGTTATATCAGAAGAGCCATGACTAAAGCGAAACAACTCTACGAACTCCAAGAGGTCGACCTCAGTATTGAGCGCAAAACTGAAACTCTAACACAATTAAGGAGCCAATTGGGCAAGGATGATGACCTGGTATCAGTGCGAACTGCCCTCGATACAGCGCGCAAACATCTAGCTGATCTGGAGCATCAACAGCGAACAGCCGAGTGGGGAGTCGACGACCTAGGGAAGAAGATAGCTCTTGAGGAGAAGAAGCTCTACGAGGGCTCATTGAAGAATCCTCGAGAGCTGATGAATCTGCAGCACGAGATTGAGCTGCTCAAGGAGAGACGCAGGGAGCAGGAGGAACAACTCCTTGCCATAATGATGGAAGTGGATACAAACCAGCAGGATGTTGCTCTGAAGGGCAGTGAACTGGAGGTGACGGAGAGAGACTGGCAGGCAGACCAAGAGCGGCTATCGAGAGAGCAAACAGACCTTGAGGCTGATGTGGCTATGCTGGAGCAAAAGAGAGAGTCTCTTCGCGGGCAGACAGACTCAGCCAGCCTCGAGGTCTATGAGAAGTTGCGCCAGGCAAAGCAGGGGCTGGCAGTAGCCAAAGTAGTGCAAGGTAGGTGTGAGGGATGCAGGATCAGCCTACCGACGTCTGATCAGCAGAGAGCTCGGGCTGGGCACAAGCTGGTAACATGTAGCAACTGTGGTCGGATCCTGTACATGGACTAACAGCAAGCGGTCTCCAGGGAGAGCATTGGCACAGGTTTTCGAGCGCCAATTGTACGAGAGTCGTCTTTGTGGTAGAATGTTGTTGGCCAAGTAAGCCGGGTGATCGCTCTCTTTTCAGCCCAATGCGAAAGAGGGAGGAAAGTCCGAGCTCCACCGGGCAGGATGCTGGGTAACGCCCAGGAGGGGTGACCCTACGGAAAGTGCCACAGAAACATACCGGCCCGCCTAGTGCGGACTAAGGGTGAAATGGTGAGGTAAGAGCTCACCAGCGGCCGGGTGACCGGTCGGCTGGGCAAACCCCATCCGGAGCAAGACCGAATAGGAGGAAGAGAAGGACGCCCGGCCTGTCCTCGGGTTGGTCGCTTGAGGTGGCGGGTAACTGTCACCCCAGACAGATGGTCACCGCTTGATCGAAAGCAGGACGAAGGCTATAAGCGTAAACTACTTTCGATCAAGTACAGAACTCGGCTTACAGGCTTGCTTGGCTATCGTGAAGCGGCCATTTTCAAGAAAATGGCCGCTTCCTCCAATTATCATGAGTGAGGAGGACAAAGGTTGAAAATGGGGAGCGATCTCTCCCGGGATGCCATCCTCCAAAGGCTAACCACCCAATTCGTCGGCCGGAACCTCCTCTACTATCCCATCACATCCTCGACTATGGACGTGGCCAGAAAGGCTGCGCGCGAGGGAGCAAGTGAGGGGACAACCGTTGTCGCTGAGGAACAGACAGAGGGGAGAGCTCGGCTGGGGCGGTCTTGGATCAACCCCCGGGGGGTTGTTGCGATATCCATTATCCTCCGCCCTGAAATGAGTCAGCTCCTCTGCCTGACCATGGTTGCCTCCCTGGCAACAAGTCGCGCTATCGAGCGAGCCGCCGGGCTCAAATCAACCATCAAGTGGCCCAATGACGTCCTTATCAACGGCAAGAAGGTGAGCGGCATCTTAACGGAGAGCGCTCTCCGAGGGCAATCGGTTGACTGGGCCGTCATCGGTATCGGCATAAATGTCAACTTTGACCCCAAGGCTTTCCCCGAGATCGCTGGCATTGCCACCAGCCTCTCCAACGAACTGGGCAGAGAGGTTTCCCAATTAGACGTCCTGTTGAGCTTGCTCAATGAGATAGAGCTATTCTATCTCGCATTGCGCAGGGGTGAGCCCATCCACGAGGAATGGCAGAATCGCCTGGAGACACTGGGAAAGGTGGTACAGGTAAAATCAGGCAACGATGTGGAAGAGGGCTATGCCGAGTCGGTGGACAGCGATGGCTCTTTGCTGCTGCGCCGCCCAGACGGCAGCCTAGCCCGGTTCATAACCGGTGAAGTTACCCTGCGTCCCTAGCAGTTGTTGCAGTCCGCTCTTACAGCTCATAACAAGCCAATTCGGGCTGCTCCGTAAAGAAACAGCCCGAATTAGACAAAGCGTATTTTTCCTGTGCCCCCAGGCTCGCATTCCACCTCGAAATCTTTGGGGCTAGCCTTTTTTCTGCATCCCGGATGCTGCCTGGAGAAGCGGGGTTACGAGGTCCATCGGCAGCGGGAATATCACTGTACTCGCGTTCTCGGTGGCTATTATAGTCAAAGTCTGAAGATAGCGCAGTTGCAGTGCCATAGGCTCCGTAGCTATCACTTTTGCAGCCGCAGCGAGCTTCTCCGCTGCCTGCTGCTCGCCTTCAGCGTGGACGATCTTGGCCCTTCTCTCCCGCTCCGCCTCCGCCTGCGCTCCAATCGCACGCACCATCGATGGCTGAAGCTCAACCTCCTTAATCTCCACCACGCTGACCTTTACCCCCCAGGGATCAGTCTGTTCGTCAATTATCCTCTGTAGATTCTGGTTCAACTTTTCCCGTTGCGACAGCAGCTCGTCAAGCTCGTGCTGGCCAATAACGCTGCGCATGGTGGTCTGAGATATCTGCGAGGTAGCATAGCGGTGGTCATACACCTTGATCACGGAATCCTCGGGCTTGACCACCCTGAAGTAGACCACGGCATTTACCTTAACCGTCACGTTATCCTTGGTGATAGCCTCCTGCGAGGGAATATCCAGGGTCACAACCCGCAGGTCTACCTTCACGCTACGCTCGACGAATGGGATAATGACGTACAAGCCCGGTCCGCGAACACCTGTGTACTTCCCCAAGCGGAAGATAACGCCTCGTTCATATTCCTGGGCGATCTTGATCGTCGCCGAGGCGACTACGAGAATCACAAACAGGGCAGCAATGACGCCAATCACAACTCCTTCCATTTTCAACCTCCCTTCTCTTTTTTAGTAACCCAGAGTCTTAGTCCCTCAACCTTCGTGACCACCGCTTCCTCACCTGGCTCGATTCTACCACCCTCCGCTCTCGCTGTCCAGCGCTCCCCCTCAACAAGAACCATCCCCGTTGGGTCAAGCTCTGTCTGGGCGAGCGCTATCTTCCCCAGCAACCCCTCTTTTCCACTAACAGGGCTTCGACGTTGGGAGCGGATAACAGCGCCGACCACAAAGACGAAGACAGCAGTAACGACAACCACCACCAGTGCGATAACCCACCAGTCAATTTGAAGTTGAAACAATTCTGGACCTCCACCAAATAAGATCAAGGAGCCCATAACCAGCGAGGCTATGCCTCCCATGGTCAATAAGCCGAAGCTAGTAGTGAATACCTCGGCGATGAACAGCACAAAGGCAAGTATGATAAAGAATATCCCCGCCCATGAGGCCTCCAGCACAGCCAGGGAATAGAAGGCAAGGATTAGAGCGATGGCTCCCACCACCCCCGGCAGAATAGCGCCTGGATTGATAAGCTCAAGGATAAGACCGGTGGTAGCCAGGGTGAGCAGTATATAGGCGATGTTAGGGTTGCTGATAACCTGCAGAAACTTCTCGATAAGGCTCATTCCGATGCGGTTCGTGACGGCACCCTCGGTGACAATAGTCACCTCCTCCCCTGCTACCTCAACCTTCACCCCGTTGAGCTGTTCGATAAGGGAGTCAAGATCCACTGCCCCAAGGTCAACGAGAGGAGGGTCAAGATAAGGAGTCTCCAGCTCCAGCAGCTCCTGGTAATCCTCGGGAAGCTCCTTGATCCCCAGCGCTTCCTGGTCGGTGAAGGAGAGAGCCTCCAATACCGTGGCCTCCGCTGCCTTCAGATTGCGGCCACGCAAATCAGCGAGGCGCCTGATGTTGGCAGCGGTGTCTTCAGTTATCTTCTTCTTCATTGTATCGGAGAGCCCGTCCTCACCTATAGAAACCGGGCTGGCGGCACCGATGCGGCTGGCTGGAGCCATAGCCGCCACGTGAGCGGCCAGGGTAATAAAGGTGCCTGCCGAGCCCGCCCAGCGATCTACATAGACCACTACCGGCACCTCGGCATCCAGTATCCGGTTCACGATGTTCTCTGTTGTAGAAAGCAAACCGCCAGGGGTATTAAGCTCAATTATTACGGCTGCAGCCTGATGAGACTCCGCCTTGCTGATGCCGCGGTCAATGTAGCTGGCAACTGCGGGGACAATAGTCCCATCGACCCGCAACACGTCGATCTGCACCGAAGGTGTGGCTGACCCGGTTCCAATAATAGCTAGAGAGGCCGCCAAACAGAGCAAGAGAAAGGAGATGCGCAACGCTTTTAACATCACTTGGGCCCAGCTCTCAGTAATTCCCCGCTACAAGGTTCAGAGGTTAGCATTATAGACAACCGCCACCTTTTTGCAACCGCACTTAGCTCGTGATAGAATTATCTGTCTCCATTTTAGCACAATTCGTAAGCCTGCGTATGAGATGATTAAGGCTGTTTTCTTTGACTTCTATAACACGCTTATCTCCTTCAACCCCCCACGCGAGGAGCTGCAGGTCAAAGCCTGCCGTGAGTTCGGCATCGAAGTGAATCATCTGTAGTCTGGGCTATTCTCTTGATCACGCCTTCAAGCACCTTCCTCCATTCCCTACCCGCTCGCTTTGTGTCCAATCGCAGCTGGCTTGTACCCACTTTCAACCTGTCGCCAAAGTGTGCTTGCATTGTCAGCCTATCTATCCTGACACCTGGGCCTAATTTGATCACAACCTGCCCCCTCTCCGACGATATCTCCTGGAGGCCAATCCTACTCCCCATCAGCTTTATTCTCACCATATAGAGCAGGTTCTTGCCCTGAAGAGGCAGCGGGCCAAACCTGTCCTCAAGCTCTGCCCCGAGTTCGTCTACCTCCTCCAGCGAGCTGACCTTGGCCAGCCTCATGTAGAGAGCAAGGCGAGTGCTAAGATCAGGTACGTATTCATCTGGGATATAGGCAGTCAGGGGAAGATCAACCATGGTGCTGAGAAGTTCAGGAGCAGCTTCTCGCTCGCCCCCAGTCTTAAGCTCCGCTACCGCTTCCGACAGGAGACGGGAATAGAGTTCGAAGCCAACAGCCCCCATATGTCCACTCTGCTCCGGCCCAAGGAGATTACCGGCTCCGCGGATCTCCAGGTCTTTCATGGCAATGCGAAAGCCAGCTCCGAGCTCAGTTGCCTCAAAGATCGTCCTGAGCCTCTTCTGGGCGGCATCGGTGAGTTGTTTTCCTTTGTTGTAGAAGAAATAGGCATAGGCGCGGCTTGCCCCTCGCCCCACCCTACCCCGAAGCTGGTAGAGCTGAGTCAGACCCATTCTATCAGCATCATCAACAATCAGAGTGTTGACATTAGGCATGTCCAAGCCGGACTCGATAATGGTAGTGCATACAAGGACATTGACCCTCCCCTCAGCAAAGTCGAGCATCACGGACTCCAGCATTTCCTCAGGCATCTGCCCGTGAGCGACGCCTATCATGGCTTCAGGCACTATATCCGCCAGCTTTCTGGCCACCCAGCCGATCCTCCGTACCAGATTATGGACATAGAACACCTGCCCAGTGCGCTCCAACTCCCTCAATATCGCCTCACGGACTAGCCTTTCATTATAAGGAGCAACATGGCTCTTTATAGGAAGGCGTTCCTCTGGAGGAGTCTCCATGGTGCTCATATCGCGAATGCCGATCAGAGACATGTGCAGAGTGCGGGGTATAGGAGTAGCGCTCAAGGTAAGGACATCGACTTCTCTCCTCAGTTGCTTGAGGCGTTCCTTATGAGCAACTCCGAATCGCTGCTCCTCATCGATAATGACCAGCCCCAGATTCTTGAAGGAGACATCCTTCTGGAGAAGGCGATGGGTGCCTATGCAGATGTCCACACTGCCGCTGGCCAACCCCGCAAGGACCTCCTGCTGCTCCTTCGGGGAGCGAAAGCGGCTCAGCAACTCCACCCTAACTGGAAACGCCCCCAGCCGCTCGCTGAAAGTGGTTAGATGCTGCTGGGCCAGGACAGTGGTGGGCACCAGTGCCGCTACTTGCATTCCATCCATAATCGCTTTGAAGGCGGCACGAACGGCAACCTCGGTCTTGCCATAGCCCACGTCGCCAGATACCAGCCGATCCATAGGCCGAGCCCTTTCCATATCCCGTTTGACCTCCTGCAGCGCCCTAAGCTGGTCTGGTGTCTCAACGTAGGGAAAGGAGGCCTCAAGCTCCTGTTGCCACACGGTATCGCAGGAGAAGGCGAAGCCACCCTCGACCTCGCGCACCGAGTACAGAGAAAGAAGCTCTTTAGCCAAATTGCTTGCCGCGTCCCGCACCCTCTGCTTGGCCCGGTTCCATTCCTGAGTGCCCAGCCGACTCAAGGATGGAGTGTATCCCCCAGGTCCAACGTAGCGACTGATACGATCGATTTGCTCGCTGGGCACGTAGAGCTTATCGCCAGCAGCGTAATCCAGAACCAGGTATTCACGTTCACCATTATCGAGGCTGATTCTGGTCAGCCCCGAGAATCTGGCGATGCCATGATCAATGTGCACTACATAGTCGCCAGTCAGAAGCTCAGAGAGAAATGTGTCGCGACGCACTGGATGCTTCGACACCGTTCGCCTCTTCTTGACAAAGCCAAAGATCTCCGCATCGCTTAAGACCATATCCTCACCCAGGCCATTCATCTTCCAGCCCCCGGCAAGCGACCCCTGCACCAGGGTCATCGAGCCAGAAGGGGGCAGATGAACTATGTCTGTAACCGGCGATGCGATAACGTCGTGCTCCTCCAGTAGCTCCGACAGCCTTGTCGCCTGTTGGGAGACGACAACGATCCGGCGCTTATCCTTGATCATATCCTTGGTTTCTTCCAGGAAGGCAGGCACGCGTCCACCATAGCTGGGAGCTGGACCAAAGCTCATGAGATAGCCCTGGCTCCCGTCTCCCCATTGCTCCAGCGCCAGTCTCTGGTCAAACCTGTCGAGTCTGCTTGCCATCTCTGCCCACGTGAAGTAGGGCACAGGGAAATTACCTGGTAGCTCACCTCGCTCGCTCTGTGCTCGGGACAGCTCAATCGCTTGAGAGTCCAGTTCCGCTACAGCGGCCTCGATAAGGTCAGGCTGGTCGAGAACAACCACGGTTTGCTCCGGAAAGTGGTCCGCGAAAGCACCATCGTTGACCAGTGAGGCATAGAAGTCTAGTCCGTCAAACCATTGAGCGCTGGCGAGGCGTCCTATTTCGTCTTCCACCTTTTCCCTGGCCTCGCCGTTTAGGGTTGAGAGGTCGAGCCGCCCCAGAATATTCCCAGCTTCAGTGAAAGGTAAAACCATCTCCCTGGCAGGGATAATAGATATCTGAGGCACCAACTGCGCGGAGCGCTGGGTTGTGGGGTCAAAGAGGCGGATGCTTTCCACTTCATCCCCAGAGAGCTCGATACGTGCAGGAAGGTCGCTGTTGGGCGGATAGATATCAATGATGCCGCCGCGCCGGCTCACAGTCCCCGGTAGGTCCACTGTGTTCTCCATCTCGTAGCCAAGTTCTATCCACTGGGCCAGCATCCGCTCGAGGTCGACCTTCGACCCCTTCCTCAGTATGTGGCACGAGGAGGCAAAACCGACCGCAGGCACGGTCTTCCGCACCACAGCGTGGGCGGAAGCAATAACCAAAGGGGCTTTGTCCCCCTCGCTTAACTCGGAGAGCACCCTCAACCTTTGCTGTACTGTGTAGGAGTCAGACGAGAGACGCTCGTAGGGAAGAGCATCGGGCTCAGGGAAAAGCTTAATCGGGGCATCGCTGCCCAGCCAAAGAGGGACCTCTTCGCGAAGCTGCCTGGCTTTCTCCGATCGGGCGGTAATCACCAGCATGGGAAGGCCGAGTTGATGGTAAAGACAGGCCAGAAGATACGGCGTGGCTGAATCAAGTATCACCACCCTTTTTACACCCCGTTCTTCCCGCAGCCCTTTAATGAGGTTGCGGTATGAGGGCATGTCTTCGATCAGGGGAAGCAGGCCCGATAGATTCACCGACAAACACCTCAAGGGCTAGCCAAAGCTGACTAGCCCTGTCAACATTATATCAAATCCCCGAAATGGTGGGTAAAATGGCTAATTGTTTAACAGCTGAATTAAAGCCCACCTGAATAGAAGATAGAAAAGGCTTGTCCCTGAGCGTGGAGATGACTAGACCGTGGTACCTCTTTTATATGCGATTTATCTTTGATTTTTTGCTTCTTGGTAGTTCTGTAGAGAAGAGTCACGGAAAGTTGTTTAGAAAAA
>SOKG01000112.1 GCA_004376205.1 Dehalococcoidia bacterium
TTTACCGAGAGGTATGCAGATATACCGATGTTTCTGATAGCCCCCTTTCTTCTTAGACTTGTGATTTAGATACTGCTGGCCAGCAAAAGCTTGTTCGTCATCACTTCCTCCGGTAGGTTTGAAATCGAATACTGGGGCTGAGGGGTCAAAACCGTGAATCACCCCCACCATTCGAGGCAGGAGGTTCTGCATTACCCAGAAGACATCCGGCTTGTAGATGTCAGCCCTGCCAGCAATGGGCTCGCGATGACTAATGAGAGAATAAGCCTCATCACACTCAATCCACTTGTCCGTCAGATCGGTCCGGGAACCCACCCCCTCCTTGACAGCATTTTCCAGAATGTTGAGAGCGTCTTCGTCTGGTATGGCCTCGAAATACTCCTCGAATGCACCCCAGAGCTTGTTGACGTCGTTGTTAGCGCCGAGTAGTGCCATAATGAGCCTCATAGACCTCCCAGGGTTCACGTTCTCTTCGCTGCCCGGTATCGATCTCATCCTCCGGCATCACTATCTGTGCCCTTCTGCCGACTGTCATATCTAAGCCGATATGGAGACAGTCCGCCGGTGTATCGTTAATCCCGTCTTTCAGCGGTTCATCTTTACATACCTGCCCCTCCTTGGGTTCTTTGTAGCGATAGCCGCCGTTCAGTGCCGCAATGATTCTCTGGCAACTGGGGTCGATGATAATGCCGGGCTGACCATCTGCACGTGGTCGCAACAGTAGGCTGACGATGTTTCTACCACGCTCGAACAGGCCCACATTGGGCGGTGAATCCACTATGATCTTGTAGAACTTGCGGAGAACTTCATGGTCCGTTAGCTCGGAGGCACTCTGCTTAAAATCGCCAGCCTCATCACTGTGGGTCTGAAATACAGCCTCTGGGAACCATGCACCCTCAAGCTCTGTGAAACTGTGAGCAAATTCAAAGGTGTGAACATCTTCACCCATCAGCTCCTTCAAGACCCTCACCTGGTCTTTCACAATCTGAAACCAGAGAGCGCCGGGATGATGATAGCTGTAAAGGTCGAGACAGCGGTGAATCGGCACCGAGGGTGTAAAATGCAATGAATCTGAAGAGACATGAAGCAAGGGATCGAATTGAGAACCATATACCGGTTTGCCGAAGCCAAAGTCCAGAAATTCCCCGAGGTAGTTTTTCCTGAAGAGATGGTCGGGGAGGCTACGCCTTGCATCCTCCACCTCCTCTGCACTCATTAAGGGATGAGGCTTACCGGCCAACGACCAACTCTTGTAATCAGGCCAATCGGGACTTTGACCACGCAGGAATAGGTCATAGAACCAGTGGAGCTTGTCTGGGTCTAAGGGGTCTGCTTTGCTTGTTGGGATGCTGTTAAGTATCGCCTGGCCCAAGCGCCCGGGAGAGGACAAGCAAGGTCGCAGTGCGTGTTCCCAAGTATATCGCCTAATCAAACCACACTCCGTCATAAGGAGAAAGTCCAAACCGACACCAACTAACTGCTCCGGATCGTCGGCACTCTTGAACTCGATGTAGGTCATAAACTGAGGCTCTTCACTGAACAGCTTCACCGTTTTCTCCCCCTTGTTTTTCGCTGCAATAATCTCCTTGGGACAGTAAGCGAAGAACTCATGCCAGAGCTGACGGGTGTGCGGGTACTGAGCGCCGACAACCCAAGCGTGGATTTTCGGGACGAGATCACAGTCGTCCGGCCTCTCCGCATTGAGCTTGATAAGTCGCTTCCGCAACTCGTGGCCGGATGCCACATCCTTGCCACCTCTACGGGGCCAAGCGAGAACTTGGATCCGCGAACCGTCCTCGTGGACTTCTCTCTGGTGTGGGAGAGGAGTGTAGGGTATCACTCTCTTTATCACCGTTACCGTCATCTTCCTCCAGGTCACCAGCCCAGCCATAGATGATCTTGGTCTCACTCTGGATTGGTTGACCGTCTTTACCACTCACTTCATGCTTCTGCGCCGGATACCTGCCTTTGAGCTTGTTGTATTCCTTGCAGGCATCCAGTTTTAGCTTTAGGTCTAAGGCTTGTCTAATCAGCTTAGCAATCTCACCCTCTACCTCCTGATCCGTCATATCCCCGAAAGCTCCCTCCCATTCGAGAGCCAGGGCAAGAGCTCGATCAACCCTCTCTGACCCTGGTACACACCTGAGTCCCGCCTCCCGCGCCGCTGCCTTATCTGAGAGTGCGGGGTTCTTAGCCTTCACCCCTACGAATGCTCGCTGTCCCTCGGTGATGGCTGAGAGTGCCGTGAGATACTCTATCATCTCAGCTTCCGGGTTGAGAGCTTTTGCAAGCAGAGAGCGCTCCGAATGCGTCATCTTTTCCAAGCGGCTGAGTAGTTTCGGTGCGATCATGTTTACGGCCTTGACATTCATCCTTAGCTCCCGGCCACAACGCAAAAAGGCCGGGATTCCTCCCGACCTATCTAATTTATACGTATTCTGAGATTGTCAAGCAACCTATCCCGCGTTAGGACCCAATGCGGGACGGTTATCGAGAAGAGAGAATGTTCCTGATTGTCTTAACAGCAAGGTGATGGCGCCTTGCAACTCGATAGCGAGCGGTGTCCTCATCAACACCATTTCTGACAAGCTTCCAGAAGTCCCGAATCACGGCTTGATACCGGTCTTTCGTACTCTGTCGCTGAAGCTTCTGCCTATCCCTACGGCTGGTACATTTCCTTCGCATCAATCAGAGTGCCTCGTTTATAGTTCCTGGTAAGCTTCTCCCAGTCCCTCTCCATCAACTCCGGCGTGAGTGTCTGGACTACGGCACCGGTATAGTTACCGTTTTCGGGATAGACCATCGGACGCGCACACCCTGGACGCCGGCGGGAGGCCCAAGGACGCTCCACCCAGACTTGGTGAAACAGTGCCATTGGATAGAATCGCCGGTCCCGGGGATCATGCTTCACCGCGCTTCGTCGATCTCCGTTTCATCGTCCTTGCTCTCAAAATACTCTTTGGCCTTGCGTGTTTGGCCCCACAGATTCATCGCCAGGATCTGGCTCCGCTTCTCGTTGGTGACTTTGATGGCTCGCTTTACATCCGAGGTCAAGACTCGCCACTGAAGTCTTCCGTCCCTTGTAAATTCACCAAAACCTGGCTTGTTCCACTCATAACAAGCAAGTGCCTTGTAGGTCCTGATAACGTTACCCTCTCTGTCCATGCAGACGAAGGTAACCCACCACTCGTTGTAAGGTATATCCAGCACGTAGTCTTCGACCCTATCTCCACCACCAGCTTCAACATACGCATCGGCCTGAATCGTATCGGAAAAGACAGCACCGATGTCATAATCCGAGTATTCACCCCGGGTCACTATGTAGACCTTCTTCATCGCTCCTCCGTTTCATCCTTCTCACCATCAGGTAGCTTAGCAATGCCGTAGGGCTCCTCCAGCATTGACGGAAGCTCGGTATAGATCTCCTGTGGGCGAGGTCTTCTGCCTATTACCCGATAGCAACGCTTGCACACGACGCAGATGTAGTCCTCCTCGTAGTCTTCCACCTCGTAGGTTTTCTTGCTGTGACCGAGGAGCTTGCAGACATAGCGCCCAAATGTGTCTTGCAAGACGAACTGCCTGCCCCACCGATCACCGAAAACCCCTGGGTGGAAAAAAGCCCTCCGACCATATTTGTTGAATAGGTCGAATCCTTGTCTTGCGCATCCCATAATTACTTCTCCTTCTCATACCTCTCCGGCCTGTGAGCAAATGCCATCAGCCAGGTGATCGGATTCTTCTTCGACTTCGCTTCCTGGACCTTCTGCTCCGCTAACCTGTAATTTCCATCGACTGATTTCAGAAGAGCTCCGGCTTGACCCTGGGACAGCGGATCAGCAAACAGAGTTCTCGACAGATTGACCAGGGTGAGGATTTTTTCAGGCTGATCAGATTTTGAGTTATCCACATTTTCCGTTCCGGATTTCGGTTGTGAAACGCCTTCTTCTTTAGAAGAGGATAGTAAAGAAAGGAAGTGGTAATATCCCCTGTTGTGTTTCACTATGTTAGGCCAGAATATGCATATTTTGCCGTCAACCTGCCGCTCAAGTGCCGTCCAAGTGCCGTGTATCCGCCGTCCACCCGCCGTCAGTTTGCCGACTATTTGCCGATGGAGCTCCTCGAATTGTGGACGATTTTCCCAGTGGAAATGACCGCGGTCATCGAGCCATTGGATAAGCTTGAGAACTTGGGCAGGTTGTCGCCGGCAGAACTTCGCAATCTCTGTAAGATGATATTCTGCATAAGTTCCAGGCACTTTCTTCCTGTCTTCCCCAGTTCTATAAGTCACATCAGCCGAGTCATTGGCCCACAAGCACATAAGGACAATCCAGGTTGAGTGTCCATCGGGGCCGAACTTTTTGAAGATGGCGCAACCGAAGTCATCGAAAACGTGACCAGTGTGCAGCTTGAGATATTTCATCAGACGGCAAACAACCCTATTTTCGCTCTAAGTCCTTATTTATCAGCAACCGTTATTACGCTGTAACGAACAGAGTAAATCTTGCAAGAGCGGGAAAACACCCATAGTTCAGCGTAAGTCGGTTGATAGCAATGGGTGATATTACCGAATGTGAATCACCCCATCAGCGTCCTCCCGAACTTCATCGAAGCTCATCGTCTCGACCTTCTTCTTTTCCCCCATGGTTTCCGGCCAGGCCATGTAAGCGACCAGGTGCGGGTAAACATTCGCTGGCAGCCCGGCTAAGTCCTTCTCCTTAATCTCGACGGCACCAAGGCCGAAGCGAATCACAAACGGGTAACCCTCGTTCTCATTAATCTTGAGAAGCCTCTCGACTCCCCTTTTGCACCGTTCACCTTTCGTCACAGCTTAATCTCCTTTGGAATGGGTGGTTTTACGGGATTTCATTTCTTAGTCTTGTTGAGGCGTCCAATCATTTCTGTCGGTGGCAGAGGCATCTCAAATCCCTGTTTGCGCCATAGATGGAGACAGTACGGATGACAATTCACTTCCCGGTCTTTCGGCGGATGAATCTGCACAACCGTTTCTTCCGGCTTAAAGAAAAGCTCTCTTACGGCTTTCATCATATTCCACGAGGGAATTTTATCTGGCAGTGAGACACTGACATGATCCCAACCCCCGCCGGTCGAGGCTATAATATGCAACCCATAGACTTCAAAATAGCCATAGGTTGATTGACCTCGGGAATCTCCCAGGCTTCGATGAACTCGTCGGTAAATTTCGAGAAGGCAAAGGTCTCTCATTTCTCAGCTCCGACAATCTTCTTCCAGTTTTTGACTATCTTCTCTGCACTCATATGCTGGATGTCGTGGATCGTGTAGCCCTCTTTCTTAATCCTTCGCTTGTCGGAAGTCCGCCGGCGCCCGATTTGTTCCTGCCGGCGCTTCACCATCTTCCGTGATTTACCTGTTAGATAACTTCTGCCGGCTGAAGTGCTCTTGAGTGTCCTATAGTATTCTCTGGCATAGGCTGCCCTCCGCTCCAATATATTACCCTCGTCTTGGTATTTATACTTTTTTGATCCGCAGTTAGGACAGGTCAATCTCCGCCGGTCACCTCTCGTGAGTCCCGAAATTGCGGTATCATCGTCAAAGCCCGTCTTGCACTTAAGGCACAGATATTTCAAGACTGCTCCGTAATCATCAGTTGCCCAGTCGTCAGCGCCTTCAGTGCCCCTTCTTTAGCGAAGTAATCTCCCAACGTGACTATCTCCCCCGGGACCGTCTCCGGCATTTGGACGAAGGGGAGGAAGAGGTCGATGAACCGGAACTGGCCATCATTCAGCAGCGTTATGGAGATCTTCAGCCAATCCAGGAGGTTTCGCCAGGCCTCCCGGTCGGCCTGCTCTCTGAGAGCGTACCAGCCCATTCGAGGCCCCCGCGGATTCTCAGCCTGGAGGAGCGTGAAGCGCGCCGGGGAGTCCACCTTGAGACGAACAGGAGCTCCGCAGTACTGGAAGATGACAGCCGTATTGTCATTATCAAATCCATACTTGATGCCCTTGCCCGATGGCTCCCTGAGAGAGTCCAGGAGATCACCGATCTGGGCTTTGGTGCGCCGGACAGTGACAGTGGTACCGCGGCTTCGTCTATAGGTCATAGCTTTTTGATAAAATCCGCTATGTCTTCAAGACAATCCTTACTGTAAACCGTATTGCTTTCCATGTAATAGCAGTATTCCTTCCAGCAGGAAGTCCAACACACAAGGCCGAGCAAAGAACCGGGCTTTCTGTTCCGGCATTCCCAATACGGCCTTCCGCCGTCAACCTCAACCCGCTTAAAAACAATGTATTTGTATTCGGTTTTCATATCTCCAACGTCTCCTGTTTCGTCAGATCATCCGCAACAGGCTGGGTCGTCTCGATCCAGACCAAGCTCCATTCGTTTTCTGGCTAAGGCATCTGCCCTCTTGCTCAGCACGTCATTGATTGCAATCCGGTCTTCTTCGGGCATCTGACGAAATTGCTCCTTCGTCAAAAAAGCCCCCTCCTCAAGGCCGTCCTTCAACTCCGCCACGATCCGCTCGTGCTCGGTGCGGCGGACGAAGTTGGCGAGGAGCTTTTCGGTGTGAGCTATCATCATATCTTTTTGATATGATTTCAACCTCTCAAATTTGCTTGGTGTATTGTAACCAGCAAGTGGGAATTTCTCAAAAAGCCAAACGGCCAGCTTCTCTATCTCGTCTCGGTCGGGCATAGTTCCTCCATTGCAACGTCAGCGAATCTCCGAAATAGTTCTTTCCGCTCTTCGGGGAAATCCTCCCAAGATTGGGGAAAATCCGCCATCTCTATTCGGTCGAGGTTCTTTCCGATTTCCTCCAGCCACGTTTCAGCCAACCGCCGAGCTAAGGTTTCTCGGTCGGACGGTTCTTTTCGGTCGGGCATTGGTGCTTTGCTCGATTTCTGCTGTCGGCTCGGAGAACGACCCGAACCTTCTGGTGGCCGTCCCTCGTAACCGTAACTTGTCCATCTGCTCATCACTCCTCCGGTCTATACCCCCGCTCGATTGGGTCGGTCATCGGGTCTCCTTCCGATACTTGGGTTTCATCCATCGTCGCAGTCGTCGGGTTGCCCGCTGGTCTAACCGAACTCGAATGGCGATCTTCCGTCCCTGTGGACATGGAATGTGTTTGAAATCAACCTGGTGCACCAACCCACAGTCACAACAACCGACCTTATACCCACGTCGCTTAGGGAAAATCCACTTATTAAGCCCCGACTCGTTGTATCTCATTACTCCTCTGGTCTATAGCCATGCTTCAGAACAAGACAGGCGGGTCTCCGCCAACTTTCCTTGCAAGCATTATCAAGTTTATCCCAATCCACAGAGGCAGGCACTTCCGGGGCCCATCCGAAATGAGCTTTTCGTAATGTTTGCGCCACCTTCTCCACCTCGGCCTCGGTCGGGTCTCGGCGCTCTGGTATGGCTTCCCGAATCTGTTGGAAAATCTCGGCACCACGTCGGTTGATGTCCCGTAACCACTCCAGTTCCCGCCCCTTCTCCGCAAGCTGGGAGCGGAGACCGTCCAATTCATCCCGTAGCGGTTGCAGTTCTTTCCGTGCTCCGTAAAGTTCGTTCTGTAATCTGGCGTTGTCTTTGACCAGCTTGATAATATCTTGGTCGAGTTTCCAAGCATGCTTCTCCAACTCCTCCCTCTCTTTCCCCAGGGCGTCGAGCTGGCGGCGGAGGGTTTGGAGCTGCCGGTCTTTCTCCTCAATCACTTCGAGAGCACCAATAGCAAAACCCTCTCCAATCATTTGCAATCGCAGGAATCGTTGCCAGTTCTCCCCCGCCTCGACCAGACGGCGGACTGACGGTGCGTAACATTTTACGAATGGTCGCCGTCCCCAATCCAGATTCTGATTCTGGAGACAATCTTGACCGTCGGCAATCGCCTCCTCCAAGCTCGGCTTCTCGGTCTCAGCCATCGGTCTCCTCCTTGCCCTTTTGGGGCGGCAACTCTTGAATCCGAGTCACCTTGAAGTAAGCGAATGGTTCTTTCACCATTAGCTCTTCTAAAATAGCACTGACACTTTCACCCTCTCTTTCAATCTGATCTGGCCCCCGAAGCATAACAAGGTTAACTCTAATCATTCGGTCTCCTCCTTCAGGCTCCACGTTCTTTTCCCCACTTGGACAATCTCTGACTCTACCTTCTCTTTGAAATCCCTCAGGTCTGCCAACGCTGCTGCGCCAAGATGTCGGTCGCCATATTTGCCCCAGCGACCCTCAAGCATAACGGCATGGCCAAGCATTTCACGAAACAGTCGGCCAATCCTCTTCGCCCGCTCGTCCGAAATCTGCATCACTTATTTCTCCTCAAACTTGATTAGCTTATCGTAAGCCAACACGAGCACCCTAAGTAGTTTGATTTGTCCGGCATAATTCCACCCCGCTAAGACAGATTCAATGCGTCCAACATCTCGTAATATCTTCTGGGCGCATTCTGCCGTCTCTTGCTTTGGCTCTGGTTCATTCTTTGCCGCCAAATCCATCCGTAACCGCTGGCTCTTTGTCTCGCAAATTCCCAGTTGACTGTTCAAGCTATGGATTCTCCTTTGAGCCTCAGCTAACAATTCTTTCTGTGTTTTCTTTGCCATCACTCAATCCTCCTTCTTATTCCGTATTTCTCCAGCAACTTCTCTCTGGCCTGGCGCCGGCGCTTCTTGCTCCGGACCCGGGTTTCCTTGAGTAACCGGTGGATCTCGGCACTCTTATCGTTTAGCTGCTCGGCTATCGTTCCCCTCATCGTGCCGGCACCCCCGGAGGCCCCGGGTGCTCATACAGCGGTGTCACCGCAACCCTCACCACCACGTAGGCGTATGCGTTCTTTACCCTCTCATCTTCAGCTTGCTCCTTCAGAGTATGAATAGAATCGACTACAGCATTGCTCGGATTTACCACACCCCAGCAGGTGTCAAATCTCCGCTCGCTCTGTGCCAGTGCACCCATCCGCTTCTTCGTATTCGGGTCCCCCTTGCCAGGTGGCCTGAGGTGAGGACAGACCACCATCCGACATCGGGCATAACCCTCTCGCAGCCCCTCCTGATGAACTTGCCTCCTCTTTTCCTCTCCGGCCTCAAAGCCATCACACCTACCTTTGTGATAGACCTGCAGACAGAAATTGAAGTAGTCATTGTTGCGGAATTTCCGGTTGAGAACGAGAGCCCAATAGACCTTCACGGCGAGGCCGATGATGATGTTCAGAGGAACCGGATAGCAGATGACCCCAGGGTGCGATGGGTCGAAGCGATCCCACGCTACTCCGTAGCCGTTGGGAATACAAGTCCCTTCCGGTATGGTCTTTCTCCACCGGCGATAAGCGAAGGTGAAAACAAAGAGTAAACCCAAGACGACGGCCAGCCCCACCAACTCTGCGACCAGTATTACTGTGCTCATTTCTCCTCCTTCAATATCCCCTTCACGTCCGCAAAGCTCGGTAAATCCACCTCCCAGCTGATCGTGACGGGGCGGACGGTCTCGCCAGCCCACCTTTCTG
>SOKG01000280.1 GCA_004376205.1 Dehalococcoidia bacterium
CGCCACGGCGTAGCCTGAGTCCGAGTTCGTATCTATTAGTGCCTTTGTATCCACTTTGCTGGGGTCGTATTCAATGGACGCCTTTTCGCTGGCTAAATTGACATTGACCCGGGATACCCCCGGCAGCTTGGAAAGCCCCTTTTCAATAGTAGCTGCGCAAGAAGCACAGGTCATACCCGTAACCGGAAGGATTATCTTCTTTGCCTGCTTGGTTTCGTTAGACATCTATCGTTAGCCCCTCTTCCCTTTTATTTCCCGTGAATGTCTCTCTTGTGCAAGACCACCATTGAAATCGGTATTATCGCTTCATGGCCTTGCGGATCGTTGCCACCAGCTCCTTGATGTGTTCCTCGCCATGTTGTTCACGAATGGCATCAGCGACACAGCCTTCGATGTGACTCTCCAAGATGAGCAGCGAGACCTCATCAGCAGCCGCAGAGAGGGCAGTTAACTGCTGAACGATGTCAATGCAGTAGCGATCCTCTTCGATCATTCGCTGAATGCCCCTAGCCTGGCCCTCGAGCTTCTTCATCCTCGCCAGCAGAGACTCCTTACCCTTGCTATATCGATAGCGCCTTGCCACTGTAGGCATCATATCCATTGGTTGCCCCCTTGTAAGAAGCGTCGTTGATACTATATACTACCATATAGTATAACCTTTTGTCAACACCTTCTCTACCAATAAAGTCGGGGTGTGACCATGAATCAGAATATTTACATAACCTTCTCTTACTGCCCCGTAATTGACTCCTGTTATTCGGGGCTTTGGAATGCCAAACAGAATCTCTGTAGCCAGCGATGAACCAAATAGGGTGCTCCAGCAATATGTCCGTGCTGTACGTAGCTCATGCTTCGCCACGTCTTTCCAATCTGAATCCCCACCAAGGGTTGTCTTATGAAGTGCTTCAAAAACCTCATAAAATGCACTCCTGGGGATAATGTCTAATTTCCTTCAAGTATCTATTCTCTCTTCTGGAGCAAAAGCTAACAATGTCTTCATCTCAATATCCTTTGCCCGTGTCAGATCGTCAAGGAGGATTTCACACACCTCTTTAGTAACCTCTTCAACAGATCTGCTTTCAGTTTCTAGATCGAATCTTCTGGCTAAGTCCCACGCTATCTCCACAAAACTTCCCACACTTCCCCCTGGGCTATCTCCTCCCAAAGAAAACCTATTTCCCTGGGATATAGATCGTAGAGGAAAAAACTGGGGAAAAGCGCAGATGAAAAAACACCTACCATTCCCGGAATAAAGGTGACACTGGAGGAGGATCAGCACCTAGGTAGGCTACCCTTGCCTATGTATGGGCGCACGCAAATCTCACAACTTAGGGGGAGACGCAGCTATCACGGGTGAGGTATCACTGGGGATGCTCACTGGTAGCTATCGATCACTGGGAGCTATCACTGGGGGAAGACCTCCCCCTCCCCTCCCCGTCAGATATCACTAGAGGGCTCCTAACCTTATCTCTCATTCATCATCACTTGTGCGAGATGAGCTATCACTAGAAGGCTCACACCACAAAATCACAATTACCTCAGCACAACCCAAAACAGATAGCACTTGTAGTGCAGTAGCTCCGTAGCAACTGGGACTGGGCGCCTGACACAAAGGCCGGCCATCCACTCGATGCCCAGCCCTTCTCTGTGGCCAACTAAACAAAATGGACGATCGTGCAATAGTGAGGTACGCTTAAGAAACATCTTCGCACCAAGGTGCTTGGTCGAAAATCAGTAATGGGCAACGGATTGCCTCAGCTGATTCAGTGCTCGTGTACACCGTGTCTGGTTGAGAATTGTTTACTAGCGTATGGCTCGCTTCCAAAGCAACCCATCAAGCTTGGTCATGACGGTTCGTTATGCAGTCCTGGCAAGAGAACAAGCGATCCACTGGGCGGGGCTATTTCCATTTTCGCCGAATAACCTGATCTGGTCGCGGTTGCGATCAGGCAGATCTGCTCGTTTCTAGATACCCTCTACCCATTTCACCGCGTTAAGGAATATTTGAAATCCGTCACCATAGCCTTTTAGTTTGTCCCTAGTCCATCTGGGGTGCTGAATCCCTTGAATGTGCCGCTCTGGATGTGGGAGCAGCGCAAACACACGACCCGATTCGTCGCAGATGCCGGCAATATTGCCAAAAGAACCGTTCGGGTTATGTGGATAGCCTGCTTCAATGTCTCCTGTTTCATCGGCGTACCACAGAACCACGTTCAAGTTCTCCCGCATTTCAGGCTGTATCACCACCTTCCCTTCCGCGTGAGCCACGGGAAGATACATCGACCTAATGCCTTTGGTAAATATGCAGGGGCTTTCCCCGTTCACCCGCAGATATACCCAGCGACACTCGAACTTGCCCGAATCGTTTGGCGCTAACGTTAGACAGTGAAGGCTACTATCATGCAGATGAGGCAAAATACCCGCTTTGACCATGACCTGAAAACCATTGCAAATGCCGAGGACGAGCTTACCTTCCGCGATGAACCTCTGAACCTCGTCAGCAAGTTTTAGCCTTACTTCATTGGCAAGGATTTTTCCAGCTGAGATATCGTCGCCGTAAGTGAACCCGCCAGGGATCGTTAGTATTTGGTATTCGGAAAGGGCCTTTCCCCGACGGACGATTTCGTTTATATGAGCTGAGTCTACCTGTGCACCGGCTAGTTCGAAGCCGAAGGCAGTTTCAACATCGCAGTTGGTTCCAGGGCCACGCAAGATTAGAACCTTAATCTTAGCCATCTAAATATGACCTACCAGCGAAGTGGTTTTTGCCACGCTTCCTTTAGCTCAGCAAGAGAGGCTGAAAGGACCCTGCGCCCGTCCACCCCGTACACGTCCAGAGTCTCCCCATTGGTGACCTCGCCAACCAGAGCGAAATCAATCCCTTCCATTGTCTTTTCGAATACAAGCCTATTGGCTGGCGCTACTTCTAGCAGAAATCTGGTGTTCGACTCGGAGAACAATATGAAATCGTTACGAGTGATATGTTCACCAAGAGGCACCCGTTCCAGATGGATTGTCATCCCCAGGCCACCAGCAAAGGCCATTTCCGCAGCAGCCACTCCTATCCCACCCTCGCTACAATCATGGCAGGCTTCGACAAGACCTTGCTCTGTTGCCAGAGCTAAGGCGTCCATGAGCCTCTTCCCTCTCCCTGGATCGACCTCGGGAACGTTGTTGCCCACGAAGCCATGAAGGCCATAGTAATGCGAGCCGCCCATTTCGTTGTAGGTTGTGCCCACAATATAGATGAGGTCGCCCACTTGCTTCAGATCCATAGAAACGGCTTTGCTTACATCCTCCATTACAGCCATAGCCGAGATCAGCAGTGTGTGAGGAATGCAGATGCTCTTTCCCTCAACCTCATACTCGTTGTAGAGACTGTCCTTGCCGGAAATGAACGGAGTTCCATAGGCGACAGCCATGTCATAACACGCCTGAGCTGCCCGCACCAGCGCACCCAACCTGTCTGGCTTTGTTGGATTTCCCCAACTGAAGTTATCCAGCAAAGCTACCTTCTTAAGATTGCCTCCAACGGCAACGATCTGACGTAGTGCCTCATCAATAGCGGAAGCAGCCATCAAATAGGGATCTATATCCCCAAATCTTGGGTTGATGCCGCAAGAAACGATAACACCCATCTCAGAATCAAGCAGTGGCTTGATGACGGCGGCATCGCTTGGGCCGTCATTGTTGATACCCACCAGTGGTTTGATAACGCTGCCCCCCTGTACCTCATGGTCATACTGGCGGATCACCCACTCTTTGCTACAGACATTCCAGGAGCCGAGAATGCGAAGTAGGTCATCGCGGAGGTCAACCGGCTCCAGAAAATCTGGCTCTACATGATATGGCTGCTCCCATACGGCTTCTCGTTCCACTGGTGGCCGCCCGCCATGCAGGAATCCCATCTCAAGATCACAAACTAAGTTGCCTTCGAAGAACAGTTGAAGCCTGCGATCGTCGGTAAATTCCCCTATCACAGTAGCTTCCACATCCTCGCTCGCGAACAGCTCGACCAGTTCATCAACCTTCGTCGGAGGCACAGCCAACACCATGCGCTCCTGTGACTCAGATATCCATATCTCAGTGTAGGACAAGCCTGCATACTTCAAAGGCACCCGATCCAAATAGACACGCACCCCTGTTTCCTCAGCCATCTCGCCAACAGCGGATGATAGTCCCCCACCTCCGCAGTCGGTGATTCGCCTATACAATCCTCGGTCCCTTGCTTGAAGCAGAACATCGACAAGCTTTTTCTCGGCGATGGGATTTCCTATTTGAACGGAACTGGCCGAGACCTTCTCCGATTCTTCAGTAAGCTCCACTGAAGCGAAGGTGGCGCCATGAATGCCATCGCGACCCGTTCTCCCTCCAACGAGAACTACCATATCTCCTGGCTTCTGTTGCCCTCTCTGGGACATGCTTTTGGGTAGCACGCCTATTGTGCCGCAATAAACCAGTGGGTTGCCAACATACCGCTCGTCAAAGAGAATAGCCCCATTAACAGTGGGGATCCCCATGCGGTTACCATAGTCGGCAACGCCGGCACGAACTCCCTTGAAGATACGACGGGGATGAAGCACCCCTTTTGGAAGTTTGTCGTAGGGAAAGTCGGGCGGACCGAAGCAGAAAACGTCGGTGTTCAGGATTGGCTTTGCTCCTAATCCGGTACCCAAAGGATCGCGGATTACCCCCCCAATTCCAGTTGATGCTCCTCCATAAGGTTCAAGTGCTGAAGGACGGTTGTGAGTCTCGACTTTGAAACACAAGGCATAGCGACCGTCAAAATCGATTACGCCTGCATTATCCCGAAATACAGAAAGGCACCAAGGTTTTCCAAGCTCTTCCGTAGCTCGCATGATGGTGCTTCTCAGCAGGTTGTCAATTGTAGTGTCGCCGAATTTGATTCGCCCCTTGAACGTCTTGTGAACACAGTGTTCAGACCACGTTTGGGCGAGAGTTTCCAGCTCGACATCTGTGGGATTGCGACCTAAGGTGGAGAAATACCTGCGTATCTCTCTCATCTCGGCCAAATCCAACCCAAGTCCTCCTCGGCTCAATTCCATCAGTTGATCATCATTCATATTTGCAAGATCAAGGGTTATCTTGCCAAAACGGTATGCAGCTCGAGGGAGCTCAATGATATCCTGCCCCTTTACCACGTGTTGAACCACCGGATTAACCAGCAACTTGTTACAGATGGACTGAAGATCGCTTTGTGTCAGTTCTCCCTTAATCACGTATTTCCTGCTGGTTTTGGCAGAGCGGACCCCTGTTATCTCTAAGTCAACAATGCCCTTTATCACGCTATACTCGACTGGATCCATCACGCCAGGATTGTAGGCGACCTCAACCGAATATGCGCCTTTCTCCTCAGCCTCCTTAGTGTCCGAATCCCATCCAGCGTAACAAAAATACTCTTGAATCACTGGATCAACTAGTAGCTCAAGGCAGATTCCGGTCAGCTCCTCTGGGCTTAGATCCCCCTCCAATGAATAGATGTCGCTGACCCTGACCTCTCTGACATGCACAATGCCAAGATCGTGGATGTCTCTTAGCAGTGCCTCGCCTCTCAGGTCAGGCAAGGACCGTTTTGGGAAAACCTCGATGCGAAACAGCAAAACTGCCTCCCTGTGGGAGCGATTCGGCCCGGCTAGTAGGAGCGTGCCAGATACAGAACACTCTAGACTGATCTTTTCTCGATCCCCCAGCCGTTATATGTCTAAGGAGGTGGACGCTATCGGTAACTTGCATTGGTTGATCACGTTTGGAGCTGGAGAGAGCATTCGCCATCCGCCACAGCATTGCACTCAGACGTAAACTCCAGCACCGAGGACAGTTCTCATAAAGATAGTCAAATCATACTCTTTTGGGCGAGGCTGTCAAGATAGGCTGTCGATGGCGGGCGCCCGTCCTCAACGGTGAGGTACAGGGAGTTGCGAAAGTGGGTTCGAATCCACGGCTGAAGCTAATTGGTGGGCATGCTGTTCGTTTCACCCCAAGGTGTCGAACTAGTGACATGCCACTAGAGGCTTCAGTGTTTCAGAACCACCTAAGGTGCAGAAGGGCGGTTTGTTTGGTCTGGAATAAGAGCGGAAGTGAAAGAGTTTTGCTACAAGTGAATGGTTTCGTAGGAGTTATGCCTTTAGTGGGGCTAATGGCTAAAGACAAAGGATGGATAGAGACTCCAGCACAAGTCCACCTCCGGGCAGAAGCACTCTCCGGGCTTCTTGCAGCACGCTCGCTGGATCATCAACGAAACAGAGGGTGAGGGCAATTAGGATGCCCCCAAACATCCCGTCGGCAAAGGGCAGCCTCTCCCCAGTGGCTTTCAGCGCCCGGATGCCCCTGGACACTGCCATCCGCAGCGGGGCTGGCGCAGGGTCCACGCCGTACTCTATGCCCAGCGTCTCGCCAAACCGCCCCGACCCTACTCCTATCTCTAGGTAAGGTCTCTTATGCCTGTTGAGAAGGGGTCGAAGGCAGTCCTCTTCCATGGCAAAGATGGTGCTCTCCACTTCGCTATCGTACCATGCGTCGTATTCACCGGCATGGGTATCGAAGGCTTGATATGACATCGGTCAACTAGCCCCTATATCCATCAGCGGCAGATTTCACAGTGAGGTCGCAGCACCTCTTTCTTCCTCAATGTCCGCCCTCGCTCTCGTTGTGGAATTCCTCCATGCCGATGAAGGGCCCGTGCCAAGTGTGGTACCAGACGGCTCCTGTATAGCCGTTGACGCTGAGCATCCCCTCTACCTGACTATCATTGAAAGTATGCAATGTGTAATAGCCATAGAAGGTGTCAGCATCGGCCACGGTAGGGCCGGGAAGATAGGTATCCAGGAAATGTTGAGCCAGGGCCTTGGCCTGCTCAGGAGTAATCGGCATGTTGGCAGTGGGCTCCCCGCCTGTGCGATAGCCGCCCATCATCCCATACTTGGTGTTCCACATCATGTTGGGGCCCATCTCAGGATAGACCAGAGCGGTGTACTTATCGATCAGGAGCTCCATAGCGTGAATGCCTGTGTCTTCCTCCTCCACCTCGGCGTAGAAATTCCAGGCAAACTCCATGACTTCGACAAGGGCTAAGTCCTGTCCATAGGCACCCAAATAGCGCTCAACCGCCTCGGCTGCCTCATCAATGGTGATCTGTTCCATGTTCGGGTTGTATCCGCTCCAACCTCCCATCATGCCACCCGGTCCCATCATACCGCCCTGTTGTGGCTGCCCCCTAGAGGGGGAACAGGCAGCCAGGGCCAGCACGGCCACCAGCGCCATAGAAATAGCTAGCAGATAAACTCTCTTCACTGAAAACCCTCTTGAATCAATATTAAACCTTCATTCTAGGTCTTTTTTCTTCTCTTCGTATTCTTCCTTGCCGATCTCGCCGCGGGCATACCTTTGCTTTAACACCTCCAGGGCTGAGTCAGGACGGCTGGAACCGGAGTCGGAGCTGCTGGGCTGGCCTACCCCACGCACCAGGGCCACAACAGCCCAGATGACTAGGATCGAGAAGAGAACCATGAGTATTGGCATTAACCACCACCAGCCAAAACCGCCCATCATCCCCGGTCCCATCATCCCCCAGCCTCCAACCTGCCATCCCGAAATTGCTCCAAAGACCAGGGGCAAGACGATAAGGATAGCTACGATTATGCCCCCGATGATTAGGGCAGTCCTAAGGCTCTGATTCATCGCTTCTCTCCTTTCTAGACCTTAGCAAGCAGTACATCTCATCTGACCTCCAGTCAACTAAAGGCCGTAGGATTCTTGCTCGAGGCGGACGCAGCGCTCCAAGACGCCGAACACCTCCAGCTTTTCCCGTGCCAGGCCCTGGCTGATAACTTCCAGGTGCACATCGCAGAGCCTTCTCAGCTCCTCCTGGCTTATGCCTTCCTGCATAAGCTCCTGTTCAGCGAGGGACAGGGTCTTTGGGTCTACCTTCTTCAGGGACTCCGCGGCCTTCTCTTTGATACGAGCTACATCCCCCCCAGACCTGAGCTCTCTAAGAATCTGCTTCAATTCCTCATTGCTCGCCATTTCGAACCTCCTTTGTAACGGATCAGGACCTTAGTTCCCCCCTGATCCCTATGGTTACCTCCCTAAACGGTATATCCTTGCCGCTTAAGCGTATTGCCCGCTTGGCCATGTGGACCAGGCCAAAGCAGCACGGCACCTCCATATGTACCACCGTCAAGCTCCTGACCCTGGAATGGCTCAGAATCTCCTTGAGCTTCCTCTGGTGGGCCTCGAAATCATCGAGCTTGGGGCAGGCAACCACCAGGGAGTGGTCTTTGAGAAACTCCCGATGGAAGCCGGCATAGGCGAAAGGAACGCAATCGGCAGCTAAGACTAGGTCCGCCTGGTCAAGGAACGGCGAACCAGACGGAACCAGGGTAAGCTGGACTGGCCAGTGGCTGAGCATTGACCTGGGAGAGGCTTCAGCGGTCACCTGGGCAGGATCGTGGGCATCGGTTCCCCTCCCGAACTGGGCAACAGTAGCCGAGGGGCAACCACAGGGGAGTGTATCCGAGACCAACTCCTTTGCCTGTAAATGGTGCCTGACCGCCTCTTCGTCAAATTCTTCGCTCTCCTGCTCCTCAATAGTGATCGCCCCCTGAGGACATTCGCCAAGACAGGCACCGAGGCCGTCGCAGTATTTCAAGCTTATGAGCCGAGCCTTTCCGTCAATGATTTCAATAGCTCCCTCGGCGCAGGCTGGCACACAAGCCCCACAGCCGTTGCACTTCTCTTCATCGATCCTTACGATCTTTCTCAACACCTTTGTCGTCATCTTATGCCTCCTCTGACGCTCCTAACCGGGCAGTTCAGTCGCTTCCCTTCAACTGCCTCCACCTCTCCTCCCCCAGACACTGGCGGGCTGAGGCGCACCAGTCGATGCAGGAGGGCATCCTCTCCCGGTAGACCATCTCACCGCAGCTGTAGCATTTCACCTTCACTTCGTCGGAGAAAATCTCAATCTCGGCTCCGCAGCCGGGACACCTGTAGAGTTCCACACGAAGATTTCTCCGATCCTGGCCTGGACATGAAAATCGCATCCTTCTCACCTCCTCGATCGGCAGATGTCCGAGTTTCTGCCTTCTGAAACCATTATAAGGCTGAGTTACATGTCCTTCCATGATTTGGATCATATAAACAGGGAGGCATCAGTCATTGTTGCCTCCCTGCAAGATACACCGAGGTGGAAAGATGGGTCTTCGCCTGTGGGTCTATACTCCTGGTGGCCCTTCGCTCAACAGTCTGAGCTTGGTCTCATCAAGGATGATGATCCTGCCTCGGCTGGAGCGGATGACCCCACTGTCCTTCAGGCGACTCATCACCCTGATGGCCGTCTCTGTGGTGGTTCCGGCCATGTCGGCAATCTCTTGGCCGGTGAAGGGCAGGGTTGAGCCCAGCTTGGAG
>SOKG01000316.1 GCA_004376205.1 Dehalococcoidia bacterium
GTTAGTGCCACCTTTCACGGTCGCGACATCTTTGCCCCCGTTGCTTCCAATCTCTCCCTAGGCACCCCTCCCCAGGATTTCGGCGATGAGATTGATACCCTTTTCACCTTCCCCATGCCCCGACCTAAAATGGGAGAGGACGGAGTGCTTATCGGTCACATCCTTCACATCGACCGCTTTGGCAACCTGATTACCGATATCAGGAGGGAGGACCTCCCTAAGGGGAACCTCTTCATCGATGTTGCCGGTCATTTCATAGAGAGTTTAAGCCCATCCTATGCTGAGGGGGAGGAGCTGCTGGCCATCATCGGCAGCAGCGGCAGGCTTGAGGTTTCCCTGAAGAACGGTAACGCCGCTGCCCTGCTCAGGGCGAAGGTTGGTAGCCTGGTGAGGATCAGCAGCTTAGGTAAATAGTAGAAAGGAGACAGCTACGGGGAAAGTCGGTAATTGGGTCAAGTTTTGGTTTGGCACCATAAGAGCGCCCTTCTTCGTTGCCGTGATCACCCCCGCTATCCTGGGGACTGCCATCGCCTGGCAAAGCAGCGGGGCATTTCACTGGCACTATTTTCTGCTGGTGCTTTTGGGCGCTGCCTTAATAAACGGCGGGACGAACCTAGTTAATGATTATTTCGATCGCTCCACCGATGACATCAATGTAGAGTATGTGGCCCCGTTCACCGGGGGGAGTCGCATGATTCAGCAGGGACTCATCGCCCCATCGCGGGTACTCGGGGCGGGAATGCTCTGCTTCGCTGCGGCAGCGGCGATGGGGGCATATCTCGTCTGGGCCACCTGGGCCAGTGGCCCCATGATTCTCATACTGGGGGCTATAGGGGTCTTTTGTGGCTTTTTCTACACCACCCCGCCGTTAAAACTAGGGTACCGATGGCCGGCGGAGGCGATAGTGGGGCTGAATTGTGGCATCCTGGTGACTCTGGGGGCCTACTGGATTCAAGTTCAGGCGTTTTCCTGGCAATCGCTTGAATCCTGGGTGCCGGTGATCGCCTCCATTCCCCTGGGTATTCTCATTGCTGCGGTTCTATGGGTAAATGAGATCCCGGATTATGTCGCCGACAAAGCGGTGGGCAAAAACCACATGGTAGTAATATTGGGCAAGGAGAGGGCAGCGAAGGGATATGCAGTCTTGTTGATCGCTGCCTATATTTGCATAGCGCTCATGGTAATTCCCGGCGAGATTCCCCTGCTCGCTCTGCTGGGGCTTCTGGCATTCCCTCTGGCATTCAGGGCAATGAGGATCGCAGTAAAGAATTATGCCGATTCTCCTTCTCTAGCTCCGGCCAATGCCATGACTCCGATGATATACCTCGCCACCGGTCTGCTGATGTCAGTGGGTTTTCTTATCGCCGGGGTTCTATGAACTATTCCACCACCACGGCGGTGCCAACACAATCGACTCCCAGTGTTCCCTTTGCGCTTACGGTAGGGGTTTGATCCTGGCCACTGTATCTCTATGTAGTGGTTACAGCCGCCATAAATCGTTCCCCCTTTCCTTGGAACTGGACACCATGGTGCAGACGGGACGCGGAGGGGGTGATGGAGGGTAGGTTGATCTCAGTCTGCATCAGGGTGGAGAGCTCGCACTGGCTTTCTCCGCCGTCTCCTTGAGCCGCTGCAGCGCCATGCGATCCTGTTTCAGGTCGATGCCCTGCTCTCGCTTGAACTCGGCTGCGATCCAGCCGATTATCCTCTGGTCGAAGTCGTCACCGCCGAGGTGGGTGTCGCCACTGGTCGATTTGACCTCAAAGGTGCCCTCGCCCAGCTCCAGGATAGAGATGTCGAAGGTGCCCCCACCCAGGTCAAAGACGGCGATGGTCTTGTCCCCTTTCTTGTCCAGGCCGTAGGCCAGAGCGGCCGCTGTCGGCTCGTTGATGATCCTGAGCACCTCGAGGCCGGCAATCTTACCCGCATCCTTGGTCGCCTGGCGCTGGCTGTCGTTGAAATAGGCAGGGACGGTGATCACCGCCTGGCGCTTGGCGGACTGCCCCACATACCGCTCTCCGATTTTGGTGCTTACTGCTGCCACCGAGGGCGTGACCCGACCCCCCTCGCTATTTTCGATGACCATCGGCTCCCCGGCCTCCATCACTGCCATGCAGGAGTTGGTGGTCCCCAGGTCTATTCCTAGTACCTTTACCATTTATGTTCCTCCTTCTTTATTTAATTAGCTTGCGATTGGCTCGCCTTGTTCACTTGCCTTAGATACGACTACCTGCGCCGGGCGAATGACCCTATCGTGAAGCTTATAGCCATCTCTAATTACAGCCTTGACTCTCCCCTCATCGTGGTCCGAACTCGCCTCGCAGAACACGGCCTCATGCTCCCAGGGGTCGAAGTCTTTGCCCTCGGCATCGATCCTCTTGAGCCCCTCTTCCTCCAGGGTTGCCCTCAGCTTTTGCTGGATGAGAGCGATGCCCTTTACCCACTCAGCATCTGCCATTTGCTGAGGCACTGGCCCCAGAGCACAGGCGCAAATCGTCCAGGATCGGCAGCAGCTTGAGGATCAGGGCCTTGTTGCTAGACCTTGTCTGCTCCTCCCTCTCCCGCTCCACGCGGCGCTTGTAATTGATGAAATCGGCCTGGAGCCTCTGCAGAAGGTCACGGTATTCCTCTACCTCGGCATTTGTCCCCTCGGGCTCTGAAGGCCTTGGCTCGGGACTTTCCTTGCGATCTGGCCGCAGGCCAAAGGCCTCCTCAAGGCACCCGGGGCCGAAGAATTCCCCTTCCTCTCTCCCTCCTCTGCTGGGTCTATACATCGCTCCCTCCAATTCTTAATCGTTGTCCTCCTCCCTATCAGGCTCAACGTGTGGCAAAGCATGGAGCTTAAAAAGCGTGGATATTCCGCCTTCCCACCCTGTGAATGTACCCTCTCCCCACTGTAAGTCCGGCAAGGAATTCAAGAATTCCTTTTCAGCGCCGCAGTACTTGCACACGCCTCTGCTGGTAGGGCCATTGGGGCTCTCGATTATCCAGTAGTGGCAGCAATCGCCTTTGGTCTTCTCTTCTTCCTGTGTAGTCTTGGCTTTGTGTTCTTTACGTGTAGTCTTAGGTTTGTTTCCCATCACGCGCCCCCTCGTCTCTCAGTCAGGGTCATTCTAGGTTAAGGGATAACCCTTGTATGCGACTTTTGTCTCATTGGGACGCGATGATGGGGTAATGCGGTGGGATGGGACAAACGGGGCTCAGGGAAAATGTTAGACCCTCCCCTAGGGAAGGGTCTAACATTTCGGCATGGTACAATCGGGGCCTAACCCTAACCTGCCTAAGCTGTTCTTCTTACTAACCCAAACAGCACTACCCCGGTCCCCCCAAGAGCGATCCCCATAATAATCATGAAGACACCGCTGGCGATAACCACGTCGGTAACACCAAAGCCTAGAACGGCAAGGTACAGGTAGTTCTCCATGTTCAATGCCTGTGCATAGCTCAAATGCGTGGGGTTTGTTGGGTCAAAACGACCCCCGGCCAACAGATCTTCGTAGGTCGGGGCTATTGCTCGGCGATGCTCCCTTATGGTGTCAGCAACCCTTTGTGCTTCCTCTGCAGTATCAATTACGTTGCCTTTTGCTACCTCTTCCTCGGGGAGAAGGTAAGTTACCTGTTCTTCCCACATCGCCTCCCTCAGCAGATTGTCCTTATCCACGCCTTGGGCAATGAACAATATGCCCAGAGCCAGGCTCACCACGCCCAAGAGCAGCATCACTATCGCTAGATACCGGCTGATACGTACCACGTTTTTCACCTCCTTCTGCAAAATATTCTAGGTCAGGAGATAATATCTGTATGCGACTTTTGTCTCATTAGGGACGCGATGATGGGATTAAAGAGAGAATTGGGGAAAGTAGGACTTAGCGGTGCCTAGCGCTCCTCGATAACTATCTCAAAGGGGCAAGCTATGGCTCCGGTGGGGCAGACGGCTTCGCACTCAGTGCACCAGCCGCACTCTTCGGTTTCGATAACAGTTATAACGTTGTCAACCAGCACCAGGGCGTTACAATAGCATACGCTGACGCACAACCCACATCCGTCACACTTTTCCCGGTCTACTACAGGCATTTCTGCCACTCTATCGGCCTCCATCCGTAATCATCTTAAGACCAGAGCCGACTAGCTGTCTGCGACCTTTGTCTCAAGCCGCTGCCCCCGCCATTTCCCTGAGTGCTTCCTTATCGGTAATTACGATGCGGTGGCGATCCAACCTGATGGCCCCGTCCTCTTCCAGTGTTTTCAGCGACCTGCCAATCATCTCCCGCGCAGTGCCCGCCATAGCTGCCATCTCCTGCTGTGTGAGCCGTGGCCTGAGGCCAGTTCCATCTCCAGCGTGCTCAAGGAGTATCTTGGCCACCCTGCCAATAACGTGCCTGAAGGACAGGTCCTCCACCAGCGACACCAGATGTCGTACTCTGTGGGAAAGAAGCTGGGTTGCATTCAGGGCTACCTGTGGGTGCTCCCGTAGGATAACCTCCAGGTCACTCTTTCTTATCCCGTAAAGGACAACGGGTCCCATAGCCTGGGCACTGGCCGGATTTGGTCCGCCGTCGAAGACAGGGACATCGTTGAAGGACTCGCCGGGGCGTATAAGGCAGAGAATCTGCTCCTTGCCGTCAGCCGACGTCTTGAACACCTTCACCACTCCGGAGGCCACAAAATACAGCGCCTCAGCGGGCTCACCTTCGAGCAGGATCAACTCGCCTCTCTCAGCCGTTTTCTCGAAGATGAGGTTCCTCACCGAATCAAGCTGAGCAGGGCCAAGCCCGGAAAAGTAAGGGATGGACTGCAAAAACTCTACCTGAACATCCATATTTCATAACCCAATCGGGAAGGCAACGATGGCGCCCGGCGAATCATAAGCATTATACCAGCCACTTGGCAGAAGTGGAACTAGTGTCCCTCCTGCCTAGTGAAATCGAGGGAATCATCATTGGTAAATCAGGGAGCCGCCCGTGGTACGCATGCCTCTGGTCCAGATTGGGTCTTTGATGGAGATGGGCACGCCATGCAGCGGTGACAGCTCGCTGCCTCGGCCTGCTCGTGGGCCACGCTAAGGTAAGCGTTCAGCCGACGACTAAGCCGCTCTCTGCGTTCGAGGAGGAATCGGCTCTTGCGAGCTTTCATAGCATACTCACCTTCCCGGTGGAGGATGGACACCTTATAGGCTACAGCTCCCATCCCATCTCCCTGATTTGCTTCTCATAGTCGTCTATCAGAATCTCATCAACCAAGCCCCAGTAATCAACATCAAACACTGGTTCACCGCCCTCGTAAGGCATAGAGTTCGTGGCACCAATGCTGGCAATCTCCATCAACTCACTTCGAAGCTCACCAATTGACTTACATTCAATAGCTGGCTCCTTCTCTCCCAATGGTTGAATGGTTACGATCCCTTTTTCTGGGTCCCATTCGGCATTTTCCAGAGCACTTTCAACGGCTTCCCTAGCATCAGCTATCCAAAGCGGTTCCTCGGGTTCAGTTACTTCCCGAATAAACTTCACTGTAGCTTTGACCTCATCAATGCCCAGTAATTCATCCAGATCGATTTTGTCGACAGCATCTTGGACTAGTCGCAGCCCTTCAGCACCCGATGGTATGCTTCCCCTGTCCAAACCGACCCAAGCTTCCGTTGATGGCATAGCAAAAGACAAGTGAACTGGGACTGGGATAGCCATTTGGCTGATGTATTCCTCAACTTGCTCGCCTAGTTCGAGCGCCCATAAAAAGTCCGGGGAAGGGGTATCCAAGACAACAACCACTCCAGACAGCTGTCGACCAGAACGATACTGCACGATGTTTATAGTCTCAGGTAATCTTTTCAACGCCCGGAGCCCGCCTAGACTCTTTATTTCTATTGCAACTTGAAAGTACATTCGTTCAGCCGCTATTAGCCTTCGGAGAATGCTTTCCAGTATTAGAGCGTCGGTAGGGCCCTCACACAATACAAGGATCACCGGCTGACCATATCCAAGGTCAACCTGAGCATATGTCGGCACTTTGTCTGGTCGCCACACTTGATCGGCACCAACGACTACCTCCTTCCCCTTCATCTCCTCAATTACTTTCGGTAGTTGAAACGGGACGTATGTCTTGCCCACCTCTCCAGCTTGCCGGAGTTTGAAGTCCAAGACCTCCACGAAGTTTGTGTCTGATATGAATATCGCATCCATATCAGACTGGTCAAACAAGACAACACTAGGAGTCTTTCCTTGCTCTAGAGCCTCTGGCGCGTCTTCAGAGTAGCCACTCATGGATATGAAGATGCCTAGTGTTCCCACCAACTTACCATCAACCTTGCCCTTAAATCGATAGATCTCGGAAGCAGGTGTGGGATCTGCTGTCCATTTTGCTTCCAACAGGAATGTTCTATGATTCAGGTAGAATGCCCCGTCTATCTCTTCTCCCTTTGGACGATAACTAGTGCGCGGGTATAGACTTTCGTGGTAAAGCATCGAGTAAATCAGGTTTTGGAAGACGTAACCCCTTCTATGCTTGTCCTTCTTTTCTTCCGGTGGGATGGATTTGCATCTACGGTAGACAGGCTTAAGTGCGTCTCTCTGAATCAGACGCTGATCGCTGCTGCCAAATTCTTCCCAGAGGTCGTAGTCTGAGTTAGACATGCTTGGCAATGTCAATTCTCCCGGCCGCGAAAATTGCAATTCATATTCTACCACGGACATTCCCACCTTGTCGTGCCAGGTGTATCTGCGGTACAAGCATTCCTGACTGCCCGGGCGAGGATAGGTATACAAGAGGAGAGAACAATTAGCCAGAATGTGCAGCCAGGATCAAGAAGCGCCCAGTTGCACCGGCCCTTTCGCTTCCGCTATAGCCTCCTATGGTTGTTTCTCCTCCCTATTGTGCTAACCGTCCTATACCACATACGCCAACCCCCGTCTAAAGGGCGGACTCGGTAAGCTGTAACCCTGCCTCGTTGAGGTGTATCACCTTCACACCTTTGTGACTTTGTAGGGGAGTCTCCTTTCCCCCGATTTGGGAAAGCGGGTATCGCAATGAGGATGGCTATGCTCTGAGACAGGGGCAGGATGGGATTTTACTTCCCGCCCTTTAGCAATTTCCTTACCTCTCTACGAGCTTTGCGACGGACACTTTCGGTTGCTAGCATATCCCCTTCCCTTTCCCAGGCTTCCTCAATCAGTTGGTCAATAAGTTTATAGAGGGGGACGCCTTTGGCAGCAGCTAGAACTTTCATCTTCGTTTCAGCATCTATGCCTTGAAGCCATACATTTGTTCGCATTTTCTGCACCTAATTATTGGGATTATTGGTTTTAGCTTTGAAAAAGCGCATGTTTGCCACCAGAATACCACATTTCCGCCTTCGGCTTTGGAAAAAGAGGAATGTGGCGGAAGCCAGGGTTGACACAAGGGAGATGTTAAGGGCAACCGCAAGTTTGAGCGCCCTATCCCGTTTCGCCTCGCTGCTTCACGTGGCGCGAGCCTTGCTTGGTGAACAGGACCCCATCCAAGGTGGCTAATGAAATAAAACAACTTGGAGCTGTGATATAGTTTCGAGTCCTTCTATTAGTGCCCAAATCCCAAAGGGCTTTGGCAAAGATACGTCAGCTTCTAAGAGCGGCCGACTTTTTTACTTCCAGATCACAGTTGAGGCACCGCTTCGCCTCCTCTATGGCCATCGCTTTAGTGAAACCGAGCTCGACCTCGGCAAAGCCACGGAGTCGCTCACCAATTGGTAGCGATGTCATCGGCGATCGGGACCTTTCCTCAGCAGCTTCAACAACCTCGGGCACTATTATTTTCTCCTCGGGTGCCAGTCTCTCCTCTATTATTCCGGTGCCACCAAGGTACTGATCTATGGAGATTGCCGCCCGCCTGCCGGCGGCAATTGCTTCGATCACTGAAGCAGGTCCAGTAACGGCGTCGCCCCCGGCGAAGACACCCTCTCTTCTAGTGGCCAGGGTTTTGGGATCGACCTCAAGCGTGCCCCCCCTGCCAATGGGCAGCCCAAGCTGGGCTGGGATTTCCGGCCTTTGCCCGATGGCGGCAATCACCGTATCAAAATCCATAGTGAATTCACTGCCCTGAATTGGCTCCGGGCGCCGCCTACCACTGTCGTCCACATCCCCCAGCCTCATGTGAATCAATTCCATCCTAAGTGTGCCATTATCTCTTGTTATCCTGGATGGTGCGGCCAAGAACTGGATGTTGACCCCTTCGTGCAGCGCTTCGTCTACCTCCTCCTCAGATGCGGGCATCTCCCGTCGCGTTCGGCGATAGATAATGGCCACTTCTCTAGCACCTAAGCGCAGGGCAACACGTGAGGCATCGATGGCAGCATTGCCGCCACCGATGACCGCCACCCTATCTCCCAGCTTGGGCCTCTGGCCTTGGTTCACTTCTCTGAGGAAGGATACGCACTCCATCACACCTGAGCTATCCTCACCCTCGGTGCCCATTTTGATGCCCTGATGGGCGCCAATAGCCATGAAAACCGCATTATAGCCGTCTTCCATAAGTTCATCCACAGATTCTACCCTGGTGTTTGTCCTTATCTCTACCCCGACATCCTTTATCACGCTGACCTCCCTGTCGAGGACCACCTTTGGCAGGCGATACTCAGGAATGCCCACCCGCATCATGCCCCCTGTCTGGGGCAAGGCCTCAAAAACGGTGACTCCATGACCCAGCTTTGCCAGGTAATAAGCGGCGGTGAGTCCCGCCGGTCCTGAACCAACGATGGCAACGCGTTTGCCTGTGGCCTTAGCCACCTTCCTTATCTGCGGGGGCAGTTTCCCATCGCGTTCAGTGATGAAGCGCTTCAGGGCCTTTATGGCAACGGGCTCTCCCGCTTCATCCAGGCGACACTTGGTTTCACAGGGATGGAAGCAGACACGACCACAGACCGAAGGGAAGGGTATCCTCTCCCGAACCACCGCCACTGCTTCGTCAAACTTGCCCTCGCTTATTGAGCGAATGTAACGAGGTACATCAATCCCCGCGGGACAGGCGTTGCTGCAAGGTGCGATTATCAGCGCCTTGCACACGCCAGCGGGACAGCGCTTCTCCTTGATATGGGCATCGTACTCCTCCCTGAAATAGCGCAGGGTGGTTGTGACCGGATTAGGGGCGGTTTGCCCTAGGGCGCACAGAGAGGTGTCTCTAACCACCTCAGCCAGTTCTTCCAATAACTCGATGTCACTCCCTTCTCCCCTCCCTTCAGTGATATCACACAGGATCTCGTGCATCCGCTTTATACCTTCGCGGCAGGGAACACACTTGCCACAGGATTCATCTTTAAGGAAGTTAACAAAGTACTTGGCCATATCTACCATACAGGTATCTTCGTCCATCACGATCAGGCCACCAGAGCCCATCATGGAACCAACCTTGGTCAGCTCATCAAAATCCACAGGGAGATGGAGGA
>SOKG01000315.1 GCA_004376205.1 Dehalococcoidia bacterium
TTACGGCAATCAGCTCGTCTGCGTGCGCGGGGACAAAGAGAGCCCGGTCAACAACGGCAATCTGTGTGTGAAAGGCCGATTCGGCGTTGTCGATGTCATCAACGACCTTGAGCGCTTGACCTCTCCCCTGGTTAGAAAGAACGGGCAGTTGGTTGAAGCGACGTGGGACGAGGCTATGGATGTCATCGGCAGCAAGCTAGCTAGCTATAAGGGAGACCAGTTTGCGGCTATTTCCTCCGCCAAGAGCACCAACGAGGACAACTATGTGGTCCAGAAACTGGCAAGGACGGTAATGGGCACAAACAACATCGACCATTGTGCTCGTCTCTGTCACTCCCCCACGCTGGCTGGTCTGATCACCAGCTTTGGCAGCGGTGCCATGACAAACCCCATCGGGGAGATCAGCGAGGCCAAATGTATCTTCGCCATCGGCACCGACACTACAGCCACCCATCCCATAGTCGGGCTTCAAGTGAAGAAGGCGGTTAACAGAAACGGGGCCAAACTCATTGTTGCCAACCCCCGCCAGATCGACCTTTGTCGCTTCGCCAGCCTTTGGCTCCGGCATCGGCCAGGCACCGATGTGGCCTTACTCTGCGGCATGGCTTGGGTTATCCTGGATGAACAACTCTATGACCGCTCGTTTATTGAGGAGCGCTGCGAGGACTTCAATGCCTTTGAGAAGTCTCTGCAAAGCTTGGATATTGAGCAGGTGGTCCAGATTACCGGCGTGGCCCGAGATGATATCGCCGCAGCGGCTAGAATGTACGCCGAGAACAGCCCGGCATCTATCCTATACGCCATGGGGATCACACAGCATTCTCACGGCACCGATAACGTGCTCGCCATTGCCAATCTAGCCATGCTTACGGGCAACATAGGCAAGCCTTCGTCGGGGGTGAATCCTCTGCGGGGTCAGAATAACGTTCAAGGGGCGTGCGACATGGGCTGCCTGCCCGATTTCTACCCTGGCTATCAGCCAGTGCCCGACCCCGCCGCCAGACAGAAATTTGAGGCTGCCTGGGGCTGTTCCCTGCCATCTGAAGCGGGCCTTACCATCTCCGAGATATTTGATGCCGCCCGTGAGGGAAAGATCAAGGCTCTGTATGTCATTGGGGAGAACCCCGCTATCAGTGAGCCGGATAGCACTCGGGTTAGGGAGGCGCTGGAGAAGCTGGAGTTTCTGGTGGTTCAAGACCTGTTCCTCACTGAGACCGGGCAGTTTGCCGATATTGTGCTGCCTGCTTCGACCTTCGCTGAAAGGGATGGCACCTTCACCAACACCGAGCGGAGGGTGCAGCGAGTACGCAGGGCAATAGAGCCTGTGGGGCAGTCTCGCGCCGACTGGCAGATCACGTGCCAGATAGCAAAAAACCTTGGCGGGAACGGCTTTGACTACAATCATCCCTCCCAGATCATGGAGGAGATCTCGAAGCTGGTCCCCAGCTATGGCGGCATATCCTATGAGCGACTAGAGACGGGCGGTCTGCAGTGGCCATGCCCCACCCCAGAACACCCGGGAACGCCTGTGCTCCATGCCGAGCGATTCGCCCGGGGCAAGGGCAAGTTTGTGCCTGTGCAGTATCGGCCGCCGTTGGAGCAGCCAGATGAGGAATACCCCTTGGTGCTTACTACTGGGCGCAGCCTGTATCAGTTCCACACCGGCACCATGACCCGCAGGGTGGGCGGGCTCAATGAGTTGAAGGGTGAGGAACTGGTGGAGATAAATCCTAAAGATGCGACTGCCCTTGGAATCGCCGATGGCGGGGTGATTAGGATCATCTCTCGCCGAGGGCAGGTGGTGGCCAGGGCCAAGGTGACCGAGGTCTCACCAGAGGGAGTAATCTTCATGAGCTTCCATTTCGCCGAGACCGCCACCAATCTGCTGACCAATCCGGCCCTTGATCCTGTGGCCAAAATCCCGGAGCTTAAGGTGTGCACAGTGCGCATAGAGGAGGCAGACGAGAGCGAGCTGCCAGAGCCTGCCTACGAGGAGGCCCTTTTCTGAGAGCCTTTGCGGGTGATCTTTCTTCGATCCATGTCTGAAAGTGAGAATATGCTCCTGCCGGGAAGCAAAAGAGCCCAGGTTAGTGAATTTGGGCCTACTTGCATTATGCGGAAACCCTGATGTATACTATGATGGCGAGCCTATGCAACAGTTCCTGCAGGAACACGGGCAGGCTTCCCGAAGGCAACGACGAGCTCTTTTGAAATAAGATACAGAGGTTGCCCAAAAACTCCATTCCACGTAGCGCAGCGTCGTGACAGGTGTCACGACGAAGGATTCGTGGCCACAGGAGTGGCAACTCAGAAAATTGAACAAAGTCTCAGGTGATTGGAATTGCTTCTTGGTGATTAGAGCGGGGTGGAACCACCCGTTCCCTTCCCGAACACGGAAGTGAAACTCCCCAGCGCAGACGATACTGAGGGGGCAACCCCTTGTGGAAAATATGCCATTGCCAGGGAGCAAAGAAAATAGCCCAAATTTGGTAGGATTAGTAAATTTGGGCTATTTTCTTATTGACCCAAATGTGTTAGAATAGACAGCAGTTAGTACTAGGGATAACTTCGGGTTGCAGAAGCACAGCAGGGGACAATAATGAGCAACAGATTCGATAAGTTTACGGAGCGGGCACGCAAAGTCTTGGCTCTGGCCCAAGAAGAGGCCCGAAGGTTCGACCACAGCTACATCGGCACCGAGCATATACTGCTGGGGCTGGTGCGGGAGGAGGAGGGGATGGGCGCCAAGATCCTCTCCAATCTTGGCGTTGGGTTGAACAAGGTTCGGTCCGCCGTGGAGTTCATTATCGGCCGCGGAGAAGGGTCTACTCAGAACGAAGTCGGTCTCACCCCAAGGGCGAAAAGGGTGATCGAGCTTGCTGTGGATGAGGCCCGTTTCCTGGGTCACCAATATATTGGCACCGAACATATACTCCTGGGGCTGTTGCGCGAGGGTGAGGGGGTTGCCGCCGGCGTTCTGGAAAGCTTGGGAGTAAGCATAGAACGCATCCATTCCGAGCTCAATCGTGCCCTTAGCCAGAGCACGCCCCAGTCCGGATCTCGCTCCACCACCAAGACTCCAACCCTCGACCAGTTGGGCGTGGACCTGACGGCTGCGGCTCGAGCAGGGAAACTCGACCCGGTTATCGGGCGCACCACGGAGATCGAGCGAGTAATCCAGGTACTCAGCCGACGCACCAAGAATAACCCGGTGCTCATCGGAGAGCCTGGAGTGGGCAAGACAGCCATTGCCGAGGCTATTGCTCACCGCATTGCTGCCGGGGATGTCCCGGAGTCATTACAGGGTAGAAGGTTGCTCACCCTCGATGTGGGCTCGCTGGTCGCTGGAACAAAGTATCGGGGCGAATTCGAGGAGCGGCTGAAGAAGGTAATCGATGAGATAAAGACCGCTGGCAATTGCGTTCTTTTCGTCGACGAGATCCACACCCTGGTTGGCGCTGGTGCCGCCGAGGGCGCGGTCGATGCTGCCAGCATTCTAAAGCCGTCGCTGGCACGGGGTGAGCTGCAATGTATTGGCGCCACCACTCTCGACGATTACCGTAAGCATGTGGAACGGGATGCCGCCCTGGAACGCCGACTCCAACCGATCTTGGTAGAGGAGCCCTCGACCGAAGAAACCATCGATATTCTCAGAGGGATCAAGAGCCGCTACGAAGATTATCACCGCTTGACCATAGACGACGAAGCCCTGAAGACGGCAGCAAGCCTAGCCGCGAGATATATACCGGACCGCTTCCTACCTGACAAGGCGATCGACCTCATAGATGAGGCGTCGTCTCGGCTACGGATCAAGCAGTCTAGTATGCCCCTGGGCTTGAACGAGGCAATGCAGGCACTAGAGGCCGTGCGCAAAGAGAAGGACCAGGCTATGTCCGCCCAGGAGTATGAGCATGCAGCTGAGTTGCGCGAACGAGAGCTGGAACTCAACAAAAAGATAGAGGACATGCGCCAAGACTGGCAGCAGGGGTCCGATTCGGAAGAGAAGGTGGTGACCGATGAGCACATCGCCGAGGTAGTCAGCATGTGGACCGGTATACCAGTGACCCGCCTGGCATCAGATGAGACCTCCAGGTTGCTTCAAATGGAAGAGGCTTTGCATAAGCGCATCGTCGGTCAGGACGAGGCCATTGTTGCAATCTCTAAAGCGGTAAGGAGGGCCAGGGCCGGGCTCAAGGACCCGAGGAGGCCTATCGGCAGCTTCATCTTCCTCGGACCCACCGGCGTAGGCAAAACGGAGCTGGTGCGGGCGCTGTCGGAGTTCATGTTTGGCAGCGAGGAGACCCTGATCAGGCTCGACATGTCAGAGTTTATGGAAAGACACGCAGTGGCTCGCCTCGTCGGTGCCCCTCCGGGGTATGTCGGCTACGACGAAGGAGGGCAGTTGACCGAGGCAGTGAGACGCAAGTCATACTCGGCGATATTGCTCGACGAGATCGAGAAGGCCCACCCCGACGTGTTTAACATCCTGCTGCAGATCTTCGATGACGGGCATCTCACCGATGCCAAAGGGCGACGGGTCGATTTCCGCAACACCCTCATTGCCATGACCAGCAATATCGGCTCCGAGCTTATCAGGAAGGAAAGCTCCATCGGCTTCGTCTCTCGTAGCGATGAGGCCAAGGTAGCCCAAATGTCCTATGACAAGATGAAAGAAAAGGTGCTCGAGGAAATGAAAAAGACCTTCCGCCCCGAGTTCCTCAACCGCATCGATGAAGTGGTGGTGTTCCACGCCCTGACTCAGGATCATATTCGCCAAATCGTTGAATTGATGCTCTCCCAGATAGAAGGCCAACTCAAAGAGAAAGACATGAAGCTAGAGGTAACCGATGCGGCAAAAGACTTCTTAGGTGAAAAGGGCTACGACCCTACCTTCGGCGCCCGCCCTCTGAGACGGGTGATCGAGCATATGGTCGAAGACCCTCTGTCCGAAGCGCTGCTTGAGGGCAGGTTCCAATCAGGAGAAACAATCCAGATTGACTGCCAAAATGGGGAGATAATGCTGAACTCGGCCGCTTTGGTCCCCCCCCCCGCCTGAGCACCCTGCTAATCTCGAACCCCGGCAAAACCTCCTGGAATTTACCCATTGACAACCAGGACGATATGAGCTAGTATGCTTCCGCCATGCTCGTAAACGCCCCTCATGAAGGTTCCTACACTCGTTATCTACCAACAACGGTTCGCCTTAAAGCCCTAAACGTTGAGGGAGTTCAAAAGCATCCCTAACCCCTTCTTTCTATAAGCGGTCCCAAGAAATATTCTCAGACGAAGGAGGAGCAAGTGGCCAAGGCACAATATGAAAGGCTGTTTTCCCCGGGTCGAATCGGGACAATGAAGCTAAAGAACCGCATCGTTTACCCACCGATGGGGACCAACGTAGGCACTTTCGAAGGAGAGGTCACTGAGCGATTGATAGCGTATCACGCAGCGCGGGCCAAGGGTGGTGTCGGACTGGACATAATCGAGAACGTTGGTGTCGATACCAAGGCCAGTGGAGCGCGGCTACCGTTCGGGGTGAATATCGATGACGACAGGTTCCTCCCGGGACTAACCAAACTGGCCGACGCTATCAAGAAGAACGGAGCCAAGGCTGCCGTGCAAATCTACCATGGCACCATATGGGCTACGCCCGAGGAAAGGCCGGTGTTCGGAGCTGAGCTGCCCATAGAACTTGCTGAAGATAATATCCAACTGGCCATCCAGCGCCATGCTGAGGCGGCGAGGCGAGCCAAAGCAGCAGGGTTCGATGCCATCGAGATCCACGGCTCCAATATCAACGCACAGACCCAGTTCCGCTCGGCGGTCTGGAACAAGCGCAAGGATAAGTGGGGCGGCAGCGTGGAAAAAAGGGCGCGGTTCTTGATCGAGACAATAAAGGCCGTCAGAAAGGAAGTGGGGAAGGACTTCCCCCTGTGGTGTCGGCTGAGTATGACCGAGGCATTCTACACCGGCGGTGGTCGAATAGCCGAGTACGGCGTCACCCTGCAGGACACCCTGATACACGCTCCCATGTTCGTAGACGCCGGCGTGGATGCTATCCACCTCGGAATCGGCGGGTTCTACGACTACACCTGGCAGTACTTCACAATGTGCCCGGTGGAGGCTCAGGGGCCAGCTCCCTACCTGGACATGATCGCGGCAGTGAAGAATGTGGTCAAGGTCCCAGTGTGGGGACCTGGACGGATCACCCCAGAGATTGCGGAGAAGGCTCTCAGAGCCGGGAAGCTGGATTTCGTCGATATGGGAAGGGCCATACAGGCCGATCCCGAGCTTCCCAACAAGGTGGCAGCGGGCAAAGAAGACGAGATACGGCCCTGCATCCACTGCAATAACTGCATGGAGACCCTGGCATGGGCAGACGGCGTGGCTTGCTCGGTAAACCCTGCTGTGGGACGCGAACAGGAATTCGAGATCAAACGTGCGGCCAAGCCCAAGAAGGTGGTTATCGCTGGCGGAGGGCCAGCAGGAATGGAGGCAGCGCGGGTAGCGGCGCTGAGAGGTCACCAGGTAACGCTCTACGAGAAAGAGAAGAGGCTGGGCGGTCAGTTGATTCAGGCCGCAATACCGCCTCACAAATCGGAGATAAGAGACCTGATTGCCTACCAGGCGAACCAGCTGAAGAAGCAAAAGGTAAAGGTAGAATTGGGGAAGGCGCTGACCCCAGAGGAGGTCAAGAGAGTTAAGCCGGACGTGGTGATCGTTGCCACCGGGGTTAAGCCGGTGATCCCCAAAGAGGAGGTTCCGGGGCTTGACACGCTTTCCAACGTGGTCATGGCCGAGGATGTGCTCCTGGGCAAGGCCAAGGTAGGCGAGAGGGTGCTCATCATTGGTGGCGACCAGGTGGGTGCTGAGGTGGCCGAGTTTCTCGCAGACAAGGGGAAGGACGTAACCGTCGCCAGGAGAAGCCAGTATATCGCAAACAGCATGAACCCCGACATGCGAATGCTCCTCGTCGACAGGCTGAGGCAGAAAGGTGCTCGTATGCTCACCAATGTCCAGTACATGAACGCAACCGACACCGGTTTGTTGATCCACGTACGCGGAGGCGTAACTTCGATGGCGGAAATCGGAGCCGACGCCATGAAGAGTTTCCCTGCTGACACCATCGTGCTCGCTGCGGGTTCAACGCCCAACACTGACCTTGCGCAGGCACTTGAGGGCAAGGTCCCCGAGGTGCATAGCATAGGTGACTGCGTGGAGCCCAGGCGGATACTGGAAGCCATGCGCGAGGGCTGGAAGGTAGCACTCGAAATATAAGGGGGATTACAACTCTTGCTCCTTGTGGATTTCTAAGAATGCTTAAAACGTATCATACGAGGAGGTACCCCAGATGGCACAGCTAAAACTAAACGATCACAAGCTCGACCATATCGGTGTCGTGGTCAAGGATATTGAAAAGGCGGTGGACTTCTACGCCAAGGCATTCGGCTTGAACTTTGACGAGATCGCAGAGCACCAACTGCCGCCCGATGTAATAACCAGGGGCAAGCCCACCCCTTTCACCATGAAGGTGACCTTCGCCCCGATGGGGCCGCTAAGGCTGGAGCTGGTACAGATCGTTGAAGGTGAGAGCCTCCACACCGAGTTCCTCAAGGAGCATGGTGAGGGCATAATGCATTTGGGCTTTGAAGTGGCCGACCTGGAGAAAGAAGTGGCCAATGCCGAGGCGCAGGGGCTTGAGTTGATCTGCCACCTCAAGATGGTGGGAATCATGGCCTTCGCCTACTTTGACAGCACAAAGACCAACGGCGTCATGATCGAGCTTGTTCAGGAAAACGTGCGGGAGCGGATCATGGCGAAGCTGGCTGAGCAGTAGTGCTCGCTTTGACACTTCGTCTGGCAAGATCAACAGGGGGAGCCTGGCATCCGGTGCAACACCATGTCAGCGGGGCTCCCCTTTTGCCCATAGGCTACCCAGGGATGAGGCAGTCTGAAAACTGCCCTGTTTTGCCAAATCTTTGGACACCCTCGTATAATATGTACTGATCCAGCACAGGTAAAAAGGTGTTAGCCAATGCCCCGTCCCAAGAGCGTTTTCGTCTGCCAGCAGTGTGGCAATGAAAGCCCCAAGTGGCTGGGGCATTGCCCCAACTGCGATCAGTGGAATACCTACGTCGAGACAGTAGTTAAACATACACATGCTGCGACTCCACCCACTCCAGTACAGGAACTCTCCCAACTCTCCACCGATTCCGTACCCCGCCTCACGCTACCCATAACGGAGTTCAACCGGGTGCTGGGCGGTGGCATAGTCCCCGGCTCCATGGTGCTCATCAGCGGAGACCCCGGCATCGGCAAATCGACGCTCCTGCTCGAGGTAGCAGGGATGATCGCTGAACGCGAGGGAAAGGTGCTCTACGTTTCCGGCGAGGAATCGGTACACCAGATAAAGCTGAGGGCTGACAGGTTAGGAATACGAGGAGAGGGACTTCTCCTTTTGCCTGAAACCGATTTGGAAAACATCATCGAGCGAGGAAGGGAGATATCGCCGCGACTGGTGGTTATCGATTCCATTCAGGCGGTTCACCTGAGCGGCCTGACCTCAGCGGCGGGCAGCCTTGCCCAGGTACGGGAGTGCACTTCGAGACTGATGCACTGGGCCAAGTCGAGCAATACTCCTATCTTCATAGTGGGACATGTCACCAAGGATGGGACGATCGCAGGACCGCACACCCTGGAACACATCGTCGACGTCGTCCTCTACCTCGAAGGGGAACGCTTCAGCGCCTATAGGCTGCTGCGCGGTGTAAAGAACCGCTTCGGCTCAACCAACGAGGTTGGCGTTTTCGAGATGAGGGATCAGGGGTTGGTGGAAATAGCAAATCCCTCCCAGGTTTTCCTCTCCCAGCGCTCTCAGGGGGCAATAGGCTCGGTGATCGTTCCCACCCTTGAGGGTACCAGACCGCTGCTGGTGGAGATCCAGGCGCTCACCAGCCCCACCAGCTTCGGACTGCCTCGCCGCAACGCGAACGGTATTGACTACAACCGCCTGCTCATGATCACCGCCGTCCTCACCAAGCGTGTGAGGCTGGCCCTGGGCAACCAGGACATTATTGCCAATGTTGTCGGTGGAATCAGGGTAAACGAGCCGGCAGCAGACCTGGGCCTTGCCCTGGCCATCGCCTCAAGCTCTCGCAACGCCAGGGTTAATCCCGACCTTGTAGCCATTGGGGAAGTTGGGCTCAGTGGAGAGCTGAGGGCGGTATCTCAGCTTGAGAAACGGCTGGCTGAAGCGGCCAAGCTCGGCTTCAAGTCCTGCCTGCTCCCGCCACTCCAGAGCGGGCAAAAACTGCCTCCTCAGATCGAACCCATCGCTGTAAGCTCACTGTCCCAAGCACTGAAACTAGGACTGGAAGGATAGCT
>SOKG01000084.1 GCA_004376205.1 Dehalococcoidia bacterium
TCATATACCACCAGAAGCCATACCGCCTCGTCATGATGGAGACCTGGGTGGCGACTGTGGTGTCCAGCCCCAGCGAGGACACCGAGATAGGGAGAAAAATCCTCAAGGATGACCCCGAGTGCACGGGAAGCCTCGGGATCGCCATCAGCGAGGCATGCGAGGATGCCGGGAGCCACGACGACAGCCTGTACTCCTTGGGCAGTGTGGTGAACCACGTCCTGCTTCATCAGACCGTCGTCGGACAGGAGGCCATGAAGCAGCTTGAGAAGGTCGATGTCTACCCCGACATCATCGTCGGCTGCATCGGCGGCGGCTCGAACTTCGCAGGGGTGTTCCTGCCCTTTGTCAAGGACAAGATCGCAGGGAAAAAGCCGAACCTGCAGATAATCTGTGTCGAGCCCGAGGCCTGTCCAACCGTCACCAAGGGCCCCTATACCTGGGACTACGGCGACGTAGTCGGCAATGCACCAATTGTGCTGATGTATACCCTGGGGCATTCCTTCGTCCCTCCTCCGGTCCACGCCGGTGGCCTTCGCTACCACGGCATGGCACCCATCGTCTGCCACCTGCATAAGCTGGGGTTCGTCGAGGCCCGTGCCGAGTATCAGATCCCCGTTTTCCAGGCGGCGGTGCAGTTCGCCCGCACCGAGGGAATCATACCGGCACCGGAGCCAGCACATGCCATCAAGGTAGTGATCGACGAGGCCCTCAAGTGCAAAGAGTCAGGCGAGAAGAAGAACATACTGCTCGCCCTGAGCGGGCATGGTCACTTCGACCTGGGCGCCTATGAACAACACCTCTCGGGGCAGCTCGAGGACTACGAGTATCCCGAGGAGAAGGTGAAGCAAGCTCTCAAGGAATTGCCCCAAGTACCGGCGTAAGCGTGTCGCCCACGCAGCATAAACTCGGCTATAAAAAAAGCGAGGTAAGCCTTGGCCGCCAAGTGGGGCTGAGTGCTTGCCTCGCTCTGTCTTCTCTTGCTGGTCTCGTCATCGACCCCCGGTAGCAACTACATTCAGCCATATTTGTCACAGGTTTCTCCCGGAAACCCACTCATAACAAGGCCTCAGCTTATGCCATTGCGCTCAAGGGGCTAAGGATGATAATATAAACTTGGGCTCAAAGCGATAGCGTTTGGGATTGAGATTTGCAGATGGAACTAGTTGAAAAGATGCTGGGCGGTGATGAGCGATCCCTCTCACACCTCATAACCTTGGCAGAAAGGAACGCTCCTGAAGTGCCTCAGATAATGAAAGAGATTTGCTCCCGAACGGGGAGAGCATACTGCATCGGCGTTACCGGTCCTCCTGGCAGCGGCAAAAGCACCCTTGTAGATAGGTTAACCGCCATAGCCAGGGGGAAGGGACTATCGGTGGGCATAATCGCAGCTGATCCCACCAGTCCCTTTTCAGGTGGAGCAGTACTTGGCGACCGCATACGGATGCAGCAGCACTATCTTGATAGCGGGGTTTTTATTCGCAGCATGGCAACAAGGGGCAGCCTCGGGGGGCTCCCCCACGCAGCCCGAAGGGTGACAAAGCTCCTAGATGCCTTCGGCAAAGACATCATCATACTGGAGACAGTCGGTGTTGGACAGACTGAGTTGGATGTGGTAGAAGCTGCGGACACAACGCTAGTGGTTCTGTTCCCTGGGGGTGGGGATGCAATCCAAACCATGAAGGCGGGTCTGATGGAGATTGCCGATATCTTCGTGGTCAATAAGGCCGACCGCCCGGGGGCAGAGCAAGTAGTCGGCGAGCTTGAAGCAATGCTATCGCTAAACCCGAAAGACTCGCACTGGCAGGTGACAGTTCTGACTACCCAGGCAATCAATAACATAGGTATCGAGGAGCTTTACCAGGAGATAGAAAGGCACCGTAGCGTCCTTGAGTCCACAGGGCAACTCTCTCTGCAGCGCCACGAGCAACTGAAGAAGGAGCTGGTTCGAGCAATCGAGCAGGGGGTAAGCGAGCAGCTTTCCAGGCTAATGGCAAAAGATCAGAACCTGGTTGCGCTCTCGGAGAAAGTGGCAAGAGGCGAGATTGACCCCTATTCCACAGCGAGAGAAATCCTGGGTAACCGGGCTATGCTCAAGGATTGGCTATCCAAGCTGAAAGATGAAGGGTAGCAGGAGAGATACAAAGGGATAGTAGCTTTATTGACGTTACAGCTTTGGGCCAGCGTAGCTCAGTGGAAGAGCAGCGGTTTCGTAAACCGCCAAAGGCCGTGACATCGGGTATTTTCCTGTGGCGTTTCGTGCCATTTCGTAGCTAAAATGGGGTGTCATCAAGGGTTTTCATGCCGTCTGATGACACCCTGTGCTCGGCAGTTCGTTAGCAAAATGTTTGCAAGACCCCGCCGCGGAAACGTTTGATTCGCTCGATTACCTAACTGTTTCCCAGAATGTCGACGGTTCGAATCCTATTTGGGTCCCCGAGCCATTCAATAGATAGAACTCCAGATATGATTTTCAAGGCCGTGTTCAGCTTTGCCTAAATCAGTTTCTGCTCGGCATTGCACAATCCGATGTTTTGTTACCTAAGGTAAACGGACGAGCGCCAAATGAAGGCGTCAATAACACTCATTATTCACTTGAGGTGGATAGCCCTGTC